>NZ_JBFTMC010000022.1:0-60817 GCF_056396765.1 Bacillus sp. 05T22 | reverse complement strand
TTTTATCTCTGTTACTATAACCATTTGAGAGGAGAATCATGAATTGGTATTCGGATTAAAAAATGTATAACTCTGTATAGATTTTTCAGCTTTCAAACATTTGTGAATCCCTCCCTAAATATATAAGAATTATAAAGTGAAAGCGTAAACAGTGTGTTATGGGACGAGGGGATAAATACGATTTCCGAGAAGGAATTTGGGGCTAGAGCAGATGAATTTATCAACTGGTGTTRTACATTAAAGACAGAAAGAATTTGTATTGTGTCACATGATGGAACGATTACCGCATATAGACAGTATTTACAAAAGCAGGAGTTAACTAGAGAGGACTTTTTAGAAGAGACAGGTATATATATAATGAACTTATGAATGAAGGTTTTCATTTGAATATTGGGTTAGTAGTTGGTGACAATTCAGATTTAGAAGCACAATCGCTTCGAGCGACTCTTGAGTATTTTGGAGCAAAAGTCGTGACATATTGGATTGATCGGCCACGTGATTTGATGGATGTTCTTTCAGGAAAAAGTTTGTATGAAGATATAGATTATATTGTTTTTTGTTTTCATGGTGAAGAAGGTGGATTTGTAATGGGAGAATTAGGAGAAGCTGTGTATGAAGAAGATGAGCCGAGAGAGAATTCTGGTGTAGATGAAATTAAACAATATGCAAAATTGCATAATATATATTATTAATAGCTCGTGTACTTTAGGAAATCCAAAACTTGTGAAAGCATTTTTAAATAGTGGTGTACAAACCTATATAGGTTCAACAGATTATGTGGATGGAACTGCAGCATTTATGTTTACAATCCGCTTATTTTACGGGATTATCAACCATCAAAAAACAATAGATGGTGCATTTCAAGTTGCAAAATCATTAGATAACGAGACTCTTACATTTGAATTATATAAAGAATAAAACGTATTCATCCGAATATAGGATAAGTACGTTTCACATTTATCACATAATTTTTTTACAAAAAATAATGAAAAACATTATCAATTATGGTATGATATTTTCAAGTTTTTTGCAAGGAAATAAAAGCAACTATATAAATGTTAGTTTTTAACATTCTATGTAATTGTCACAATTTATTCATAATTAACATTTGAAAAGTAAGTAACTAATGTTAAGATATTACCTGTAACTAACTTAATTACATCTTTAGGAGGAAGATATGGTTATTCAATTTTTAAGAGAAAACAAAGCAGTTTCTTTTGTGTTAGCGATTATCCGTGTTTATCTGGGGTACACATGGTTGATGGCTGGAATCGGAAAGTTACAAGGAAAGGGATTTGATGCGACAGGTTATTTGCAGGGGGCTATTGAAAAGTCAAAAGGAGCACAACCAGCTGTTCAATCTTGGTGGGCATCATTCTTACAAGACTTTGCAATTCCGAATGTTGATCTATTTAACACGCTTGTAACATGGGGAGAAATTCTAGTTGGAATAGGTTTAATTGTAGGTTGTTTAACGAAAACAGCTGTCTTTTTTGGTCTTGTAATGAACTTTTCCTATATGTTTAGTGGGTCTCTAGGTGTGAATCCACAAATGGTTATTTTATCTATGTTTGTTTTAGTTGCTGGCATGAATGCTGGAAAACTTGGAATTGATGGTTGGTTTGTACCTAAATTACTAGGTTCAAAAACGCAAAAAAGACAGAGGCAAGCTGCTTAATATATGAAACGGGTATCTCAAAGGTGAGATACCCGTTTTTATTACTTTGTCGTTTCGGTTGGATTCTTTTCAAAGAATTCTTTTACATAGTCCATAAATTCTTTCGGTTCTTGGCGGAATGGGGCATGATAACCTTTTTCAATAATATGAAAGGCGCTGTTTTTTAAAAACTGATGATAAGATTCGCCTTCTTTCCATGATACACTACTATCATTTCTGCCCCAAATAATTAAAGTCGGAAGCTTGATTTCACTAGCATTAATCTTAAGACGTCTAGGCCACATTTTCATTTGGTTATAATGTTCTGTATCATCGCGTTTAAATTTCACTTTGCTTTCATCATAATCTGTAATAGAAGAAACAGTATGTAAATCATTCGATAACTGTGGCTTAGGTGAAGCATTTCTATTTGTTAATGATACAGCCCCTGTAGCATCTGTTAAAATGAGATGGGTAACTGCACTTGGATATAAGTATGCTAAATTAAGAGAAATTTCTCCACCCATAGAGTGACCAAGCACTGCAAATGTATCATGTCCTAATTTTTTCATTAACTTATAATAAAGATTGGCATGGTTAGGGAAAGAATATGGAAAATCCATCGGCTTGGAAGAATGGCCAAATCCTAAAACATCAACGGAGATAATCGTATGATCTTTTGCTAAGTCTGCATAAATATCGCTAAATCCGTTGGATGATCCACCAAATCCATGAAGCATAAGTAATGGTGGTTTCTTTTTTCCAATTTGTTTAAAGTAAATAGTTTGTCCATCTATTTCGACCATTTTTTCATCTGTTGTTAACTTTGTTTCAATTGTATTTTTTACTTGTTTTACTGTTTCTACTGGTTTTTCTGCCGCATTACAACCCACTAATAATGTAAGAGTAAAACAGCTTACTATATAAGATTTCATTCGTTTCAAGCATTTGACCCCTTTCTAACATAACGCTGCATCCATCATAGCAAATAAATGGTCACGATTTCCAGATAGGTGACTTCCATTTTTTATCATAAGGGGTGAAAGAAGTGTTTCTTGAAATCCTTTCGATTCCAAGTGTGCTCGAAATGTACATTGTGAGTGTGGAACATCTATACGTACAGTTCCATTCCAACCTTTGCAAATGGATTGTAATAATTGGATTGCATCTCCCTCATTTTTTGCGATAAGAGGGGTAATGCACAGTACATCCCCTTTTTGGATACATAATGCAAAAGACTCTATCCTATGGTTTCTTTCAATTTTAAATGTGAGTGCTGCTCTAGCTAGTAATATCGAATAATGGTTTGGACGATGCGTACCTGTTGCGGTTTTATCAAGCTTAATGAGAGAACTAAGATCATCTTGTATAATTTGCTTGAAATGAGAGAGATTCGTAGATGTATTTGTAACAAATTTTTCAAAGCGATGGATTGTTGTAATTGTCGTAAAGCCGTATTTTTGGTACAAGAGCACACCAGCATCTGTTGCGGTGAGTATAACAGGGAGAGAAGTAGGCGCTTGGTGCACACAAAAATCGAGTAGAGAATGGCCAAGTCCTTGTTTTTGAAAGTTGGGGTGAACCATTAACATACCGATAGAAGAAAATCCAGATTCGGAAGGGAATACCCCACCAGTAGCAATCAGTTTTTCGTTCTGTGTATAGCCAAATAGACTTCCGATTGACAGGTACATTTCAAATTGCTTTCGCATAAATAATTGAGGCTGTAACCATCCAACAGCTTCGCAAAGAGAAATGAGCTGTGAAATACTAGAATTATTTAGTTTTTGTATTTGCATATTGAATCACCACATTTCTAATCTAGTAGAAATATTTTACCATGAAAAAAATAAATACATAGTCATAAACAGAGAGAATGTAAAGCAGTAATTTTTAATTTTGAAAAATCCACACTAGTTTCTTTTCATTTTGTAAAGGTGATAAAGCTTAATGATATAAGACAAAGATATACAAATTATAACTAAAATTTACATTACTTAACAAAATATTTACATATAACTAACTTTTCCTTAATAGTCTTCCTTTAAATTGGGTATTGGGAACTTAATAACGTATTAGGGGGACAAAAAAAGTGAAAAAGTTTATGAAGAAAGCATGGCCATTTGCAGTTGTCACATCGTTAGCACTTACTTCCGTAGTAACGTGGGGCGTAACACGTTCAGATGTAATTAAAGCGGATGGAAAAGCAAGTGATCCAAAAATTAAGAATGTAATTGTTTTAATTGGGGATGGCATGGGACCTTCGTATATGACTGCTCATCGTTATATGAAAGACAATCCAAAGACGTTTGAAATGGAATCGACAGAATTTGATAATCATCTTGTAGGAACACAAAAGACATATCCAGAAGATGAGCATCAAAATATTACGGATTCTGCATCAGCGGCAACAGCGATGTCAGCAGGTGTGAAAACATACAATGCAGCAATCGCGGTTGATAATGATCAGGCAGAAGTGAAAACAGTACTTGAACAAGCAAAAGAGCAAGGAAAATCAACAGGTTTAGTTGCAACTTCTGAAATTACACATGCAACACCAGCTGCTTTTGGAGCGCATGATATAAGCCGTAAAAATATGGATGCAATTGCAAATGATTACTTTGATGAGAAAATTAATGGGAAACATAAAGTAGATGTTCTTCTTGGTGGTGGCGTGAATAACTTTGTAAGAAAAGATCGAAATCTTACAGAAGAATTTAAGAAGTCTGGTTATAGCTATGTAACAGATCGTGAACAATTATTAAATGATAAAAGTGATCAAATTCTTGGTTTATTTGCACCAGGTGGCTTAGATAAAATGATCGATCGTAATGAAAAAACACCTTCGTTAGAAGAAATGACAAATGCAGCAATCAATCGTTTAAATAAAAACGATAAAGGTTTCTTCTTAATGGTAGAAGGTAGTCAAATTGACTGGGCTGGCCATGATAATGATGTAGTTGGTGCGATGAGTGAAATGGAAGACTTTGAGAAAGCATTTAAAGCAGCAATTGAATTTGCGAAAAAAGATAAACATACATTAGTGATTGCAACAGCTGACCATTCTACTGGTGGATTCTCTCTTGGTGTAAACGGTGAATATAACTTTAATGCAAATGCAATTAAAGCTGCGAAACGTACACCAGACTTTATGGCAAATGAAATTGTAAAAGGTGCAAATGTAGAAGAAACGTTGAAAAAATACATTGATTTACAATTAACACCAGAAGAAATTAAATCCGTGAATGACATTGCTCCATCAAAAGACGTAACGAAAATTGATAATGCGATTGAAGAAATCTTCAATAAACGTTCATTTACAGGCTGGACAACAGGTGGACATACTGGTGAAGATGTGAACGTATATGCATTTGGACCAGGTAAATATCTATTCTCTGGCGTTCAAGAAAATACAAATTTAGCAAAACGCGTCTTCGATATTGTTGGTGGCGGTGACCCTAATAAAGGTAGACGTTAATTGTGAAGGAAAGCGAGGCATTTCGCCTCGTTTTTTCTTTTTTGGAGGAATAAAGGATGCAAAATTTTGTTAAGAAAATAGGGGCTTCTGCTATAGCTGGGTTATTATTAATGGGTTGTCAATTTCAGCAAGAAACGAAGCAAAAAGATATAGAAAAGAAAGAGGTAACGGTAAAACAAGAAACGAAGGTACATGTAACACCAGAAGAAGAGAAAGAAATTCGGAATGTAATAGAGACGTTTGTACAGACGACAAACGAAAAAAATTTCGATCAACATATGGCTTTGTTTTCGAGCAAAATTGTTGGCGCCGAAGACTTACGGACACAAAAGAAAGCTGCATTTCAAAGAGAAAATAAGAGAATTGAGTTGAATCGTGTTCAAGTGAAAAGTTCAAAAGGCGATTTTGTCATTGTTGAAACAGAAGAAAAAGAAATAGATGGTGGAAGCTCTCTTCAGAAAAAGATCCGGTATGCGCTAGGAAAAGAAGATGAGCATTGGAAAATTGAAGAAGTCCGGACGGTAGAAAAGAAATAAAAAGGTTCTCTTATTAGGAGAACCTTTTTATAATGGTAGTAAAATTTGATTTGAACATGCTTCAATATCATCAATATCTTGGCGGATGGTTGCCATTTTATTATCAAGCTCTTCAGCTTTCATGGCAGCATCGTGGAGTTCATCTTTTAAATAATCGGGGATATTCCCCTCATATTTATAGTAGAGTTTATGCTCTAAACTTGCCCAGAAGTCCATAGCGAGTGTACGTAATTGAATTTCTGCAAAAACTTCTTTTGTACCAGAATTTAGCGCTAGTGGATACTTAATAATCATATGCAAACTTTTGTAGCCGTTTTGCTTTGGATTAGCAATGTAATCTTTTACTTCTACAATTTCCATGTCTTCACGATTTTCAATGACTTGTTTTAAGTGATAAATATCTTCCACAAAGCAACATGTAATCCGAATGCCGATAATATCTTGCAAATGTGTTTGCGCATTTGCAATCGTTGGTGCTAAATTTTTGCGTTCGAGTTTTTTTACGATACTTTCAGGCTGTTTCAATCTTGTTTTTATATGTTCAAACGGGTTGTAGTCCTCTAAGAATTGAGCTTCCCGGTTCATAATTTCGAATTTTGTTTTTAACTCTTCTAAAGCGAATGTATAAGGTAATACAAATGCTTTCCAATAGTTAACAGTTGATTGATTATATTTCATTTATATACACACCTTTTCATATTTGCAAATAAGGTTGCCTATTATACTAAATACCAAATCATATAAGCGCATGCTGCAAATGATGAGATTATAAAACGGTATTTTGCTTTCATTTGTTTTTAACTCCTTTCTAATTAGCTTTCATATATCAATAAATTGGATTGTTAGTAAATTGATTATGTACAATTCTAATAGTAATGGATTGATGTGAATTTCGTATGAACTAATTGTTTCAGTTTTTTGTCTTTTTAGAATGATTGTTAAAAGGATGAATTGACAAAAAGAATAATAGCATTTATTATATAAATCGTAATCATTACGTTTTAGGTGGGATCTTTGGAGAAAAGGAGGTCTACATATGCGTGTAAACATTACATTAGCTTGTACAGAATGCGGTGATCGTAATTATATTACGAAGAAGAATAAGCGAAATAATCCGGAGCGTATTGAACTGAAAAAATATTGTCCACGATTAAAGCGAGTAACATTGCATCGTGAAACGAAGTAAAACAGCTAGAGAAATCTAGCTGTTTTTTTATGCATTTCTATTCTTAAATAGGTACAGACACAAACACCCCACCACCCACATACACATAGTAAAGACCACTATTTTGGCGGAGGTGAAGGGTTTGAGTCTATTCGCCGCAATTGGATACATGATTCGCGAAGTGTTTGTATTTGTTTCTTATGTTAAAAACAATGCGTTTCCACAGCCATTGTCACCAGATGATGAAAAGAAGTACTTAGAGCTGATGGAGCAAGGTGATGCTCATGCGAGAAATCTTTTAATTGAACATAATTTACGGCTTGTGGCTCATATTGTTAAGAAATTTGAAAACACAGGTGAGGATTCGGAAGATTTAATTTCTATCGGAACGATTGGGCTCATTAAGGCAATTGAGAGTTATTCAGCGGGGAAAGGAACGAAGCTGGCGACATATGCAGCTCGTTGTATTGAAAATGAAATTTTAATGCATTTGCGTGTACTGAAGAAAACAAAAAAAGATGTTTCACTTCATGACCCGATTGGACAGGACAAGGAAGGAAATGAAATATCACTTATCGACATTTTAAAATCCGAATCCGAAGATGTAATTGATATGATTCAGCTTAGCATGGAATTAGAAAAAATTAAGGAATATATCGATATTTTAGATGAACGAGAGAAAGAAGTGATTGTAAAAAGGTTTGGACTTGGTCTTGATAAAGAAAAAACGCAGCGAGAAATTGCGAAAGCGCTAGGCATTTCAAGAAGTTACGTGTCCCGGATTGAGAAGCGAGCACTGATGAAAATGTTTCATGAATTTGTTCGTGCGGAGAAGGAAAAGAAGGGAAAAGCGTAAAGGTGTGTGGTACGGTTGCAGCTCAAGTGCAGCCGTTTTTTCTTTTGATGAAAAGGGAATAAAACAAGAAACTCTAAGAAGAAATATACGTTCACTGTTGAAAATGACGGGTTCTATCTGTAATATTAGAAGGTGCTAACGAATTTAAGAATGAAATAGTACTTGCTTTTTCTTTTTATATGACTGGCTCGATGTATGATAAGTGAATATAAAAACCACTTTCTGATATAGAAAGAAAAGAAGGGAAAGCTAAACTTAATTGTTACATTAAGACTTATTAGGAGGTTTCGCGGTTTGCGACGTACATTATATCGACTCATGATCGAACTTACAAACGGGCGTTTTACTTCTTATATATTACGTAAATTTGCACAGTCTCGCTTAAGTTCCATTATTATTTCGTCTTATGCAAAAGCATTTCAATTGAATCAGGATGAGATGGAGAAGGATTTAAAGGAATACCAGACGCTGCATGAATTATTTACACGTAAGTTGAAAGAAGGAAAACGAGAAATAGATGCAGAGGCATCAAGTATTGTTAGTCCTGTTGATGGGGTATCTGCTGATCATGGCCCTATTGAAGAAACGAAAACATTTGATATTAAGGGCAAGCGGTATTCGCTTGTGGATATGCTAGGTAATGAAGAGCGAGCAAGACGCTATGCCGGCGGTACATATATGGTTATTTATTTAAGTCCAAGTCATTATCATCGCATTCATAGCCCGCTCTCAGGTGCTGTGACAGAGAGATTTGTACTTGGGAGAAAATCATATCCAGTAAACGCAGCAGGAATGAAATATGGAAAAGAGCCATTGTCAAAGAATTATCGTTCTGTCACAGAGGTCGATAGTGAAGGGCAACATATGGCGCTTGTAAAAGTAGGAGCTATGTTTGTAAATAGTATTGAGCTTCTTCATGAAAGAAACACTGTTCAAAAAGGTGAAGAGATGGCATACTTTACATTTGGTTCAACGGTCGTTTTACTGTTTGAAAAAGGAATGGTTGAAGTTGTTTCAACATTAACGAGTGGCCAAGAACTTCGCGTTGGTGAAAAAATCGCAACGCGCTTATCTAATGGTAACGGGCAGTAAAAGTTTTATCACAAACTTGTGAGGGCACCAAGAAGTTAGATGGGCTTATGGGATGAGTGAAAAGTTCCCACGGATGGAAGTTTCATTTTATAAAAGAGCCATCTTGAGGATGGCTCTTTTTACAGGCGAAGCAGTAATCTATATGTACTCAAGACGATTTGACAAGCTTGTCCTCTAATGATCGCCGGATGATTTCTTGTTTTATAAGTAAAATGAAGTCAGGATTTAATTTTAGTTCTTTTGCTTTATAATAAGACTCAGTGAGTAACTCAGTAGATAACTGTTCCATATGTTTCGTTTTCAAGGTGAGTCACCTCCGATAATAAGGATAGGTTCTTTGTTGCATCTACTGTATCAAAAAATTATGATAGTCACAAACGACTAGTTATCCACATATCACCGTGGATAAGGTGTGTATGAATTGTTGATAAATTTCGAATTAACTGAAATATTAGTGTGGAAAATGTGTACAATGTTATCCACAAGCTCGCTATCGAAAAATGTTGTCGAAAAATTTTAAGAAAACTCCTCAAAGAGGTGAAAGAAATTGAAATTATTTTTACCTAATGAATACGTAAAAAACGTATATCATGTTCAACCGGAAGATTTAAAAAAGCGCGGGATCAAAGGTATTATTACTGATTTAGATAATACTTTAATTGAATGGGATCGCCCGAATGCAACGCCTAAGCTTGAGCAATGGTTTTTAAACATGAAAGAGCAAGGCATTCAAGTAACGGTCGTTTCAAATAATAATGAGCAACGTGTAAAGGATTTTGCAGATCCACTTGGCATTCCTTTTATCCATAGTGCACGTAAACCATTTGTTCGTGCTTTTAAACGTGCGATACAAGAAATGAATTTAAAAGCGGATGAAGTAGTTGTTATTGGGGACCAATTGTTAACGGATGTATTAGGCGGGAATCGCGTTGGTTTATATACAATTTTAGTCGTGCCAGTGGCACAAACAGATGGACTAGTAACGCGCTTTAATCGAAAAATTGAACGAAGAATTATGAGCAATATGAAGAAAAAAGGTTTAATTAACTGGGAGGAATAAAGTTTGACTGAAACAATTAAATGTATTGGTTGCGGTGTAGAAATTCAAACAGAAAATAAAAATGGAGTTGGATATGCACCAACTTCATCTTTAGAAAAAGAACAAGTGATTTGTCAACGTTGTTTCCGTTTAAAGAACTATAATGAAATTCAAGATGTGTCTTTAACAGATGATGATTTCTTGCGTATTTTAAATGGAATTGGACAATCAGATGCACTTGTTGTCAAAATTGTAGATATTTTTGACTTCAATGGTAGTTGGTTACCAGGCTTACATCGTTTTGTAGGGAACAACAAAGTATTGCTTGTTGGAAACAAATCGGATTTAATTCCAAAGTCAGTAAAGCATGATAAAGTAAAACATTGGATGCGTTATAGTGCAAAGCAACTGGGCCTAAAACCAGAAGATGTCTTTTTAATTAGTGCAGCAAAAGGACAAGGTATTCGCGAGCTTGCTGAGGCGATTGAACAGTACCGCGGTGGTAAGGATGTATACGTTGTAGGGTGTACAAATGTTGGGAAATCTACATTTATTAATCGCATGATTAAAGAATTTAGTGAAGAAACTGAGAATGTGATTACAACGTCTCATTTTCCAGGAACAACACTTGATTTAATTGACATTCCGTTAGATGAAACATCTTCTTTATATGATACACCAGGTATTATTAATCACCACCAAATGGCACATTACGTTGGAAAGCAAAGCTTAAAGCTTATTACACCAACGAAGGAAATTAAGCCAATGGTATTCCAATTAAACGAAGAACAAACATTATTCTTCGGGGGATTAGCACGTTTTGATTATATTAGTGGTGGTCGTCGTGCGTTCACTTGTCATTTATCAAATCGTCTACCAATTCATCGTACAAAACTTGAAAAAGCAGATGAATTGTATGAAAAACATGCTGGGGAGTTATTAAATCCACCAACTCCAGAAGAACTAGAAAATATGCCTGGGCTTGTGAAATATGAATTTAATATTCGTGAGCCAAAAACAGATGTTGTATTCTCTGGATTAGGATGGGTGACTGTAAATGAGCCAGGTGCAAAAATCGTTGCTCATGTACCAAAAGGAGTTAGTGTTTCATTACGTAAATCTTTAATTTAATATGGAGAGGGATTTATGAAACAATTATATGGTGTAATCGGGAATCCAATTGGACATTCATTGTCACCGCTCATGCATAACGATGCATTTGAACACTTGAATATAGATGCTCATTATCATGCGTTTCTTGTAGAAGAAGAAACATTAGGGGAAGCAGTGAAAGGGTTAAAGGCGTTAGGAGTTTCAGGATTTAATGTCACGACTCCACATAAAGTTTCAATTATGAAATACTTGGATGAAATTGATCCGTTAGCAAAGCAAATTGGTGCTGTGAATACGGTAGTTCATAGAGATGGAAAACTAATTGGTTATAATACAGATGGAATTGGTTATGTTCGTTCATTACAATCGATTAGTAAAGAGCCGCTTTATCAAAAGCGTATTTTATTACTCGGTGCAGGTGGAGCGTGCCGTGCTATCTATTTTTCGCTTGCAGACGCAGGTGTAAAGGAAATTGATATTGCCAATCGAACAGTGGAAAAGGCAAATCATCTTCTCTCTGGATGCCAAGCAAAGATTACATCGCAAGCTCTTTCATTAGAGCAAGCAACTGAAGAACAAGGGAATTATGATATTATCATTCATACAACAACGATAGGAATGCATCCGCATATCCAAAATACACCGTTGCAAATTCGATCTTTGAAACAAGGGACGATTGTCTCGGATATTATTTATAATCCATTTGAGACAAAGCTTCTGCAAGATGCAAAAGCTAAAGGAGCAATCGTGCAGAATGGAATAGATATGTTTGTTTATCAAGGAGCACTTGCATTTGAAATGTGGACAGGACGTATGCCGAATATCGAAAAAATGAAACAATTAGTAATGAGAAAGCTTGGAGGCTAACTATATGTTAACAGGAAAACAAAAAAGATTTTTACGTGCAAAAGCACATCACTTAACACCGATTTTTCAAGTTGGAAAAGGTGGCGTAAATGAAAATATGGTAAAACAAATTGCAGAGGCGTTAGAAGCTCGTGAGTTATTCAAAGTGAGCGTACTACAAAACTGTGAATTTGATCGTCGTGAAGTTGCAGAAGAGTTGGCTAAAGGTGCGAGAGCTGAAATTGTCCAAGTAATTGGAAGCACAATTGTTTTATATAAAGAATCAAGAGAAAATAAACAAATCAAACTTCCATAATAGCAAGTTTACTGTGCTCAGGATGTGTATAGGTCGTTTCCATAGCATATGCTTGCTATGTTCGAGATTCGTTCTTGCTAATAGGGTTTAGACCAATTGAGCTTTTACAGGCAGTAATCTCTCCGCATGTTGTTTCGGAAAGATTACTGCTTGTGAATTAAAGGGGGCGTTTCATTTGAAAAAAATCGGAATCATTGGCGGCACGTTTGATCCGCCTCATTATGGACATTTGCTGATTGCAAATGAGGTATATGATGCACTCGCGCTTGATGAAATATGGTTTTTGCCGAATCAAATTCCACCTCATAAACAAGATCGTAGTATTACAAGTGTAGAAAATCGATTGAACATGTTAGAGTTAGCAATTGGGCAAGAGGAGTATTTCTCGGTTTGTTTAGAAGAGTTAAGAAGAGAAGGTCCATCCTATACATATGACACTATGTTACAATTAACTAAGAAGCATCCGGACGCGCAGTTTCATTTTATTATTGGCGGAGATATGGTGGAGTATTTACCAAAATGGTATAACATCGAGAAATTACTTCAACTTGTAACTTTTGTTGGAGTTGCAAGACCGGGGTATACATTAAATACACCTTATGCAATCGTCACAGTAGAAATTCCGGAATTTGCTGTTTCGTCTTCCTTGTTACGTGAGAGATATAAAGAGAAGAAAACGTGCAAATATTTGCTTCCAGAACAAGTACAGGTATATATCGAGAGGAATGGGTTGTATGAATCGTGAGAAAGCACTTGAGATTGTAAAACAACAAATGCATGAAAAACGTTATATACATACAATTGGTGTAATGGAAACGGCAATTGAACTTGCTAAGCTATATGGCGTGGATGAGAAAAAAGCAGAAATGGCTGCTATATTTCATGATTATGCAAAATGTAGATCGATTCAAGAGATGGAAGACATTATTAAGCAGGAAGAGTTGCCAAAAGATTTACTTCACTACAACAAAGAGTTATGGCATGCACCAGTTGGGGCATACTTAGTAGAAAAAGAAGTCGGCATTACGGACTCTGAAATTCTGCAAGCTATTACATATCACACAAGCGGTCATGAAGAGATGACAATGCTTGATAAAGTTATTTATGTGGCAGATTATATTGAACCTGGACGCAAATTTCCAGGTGTGGAAGAAGCACGGAAATTAGCACAGGAAGATATAAATAAAGCTTTATTATTTGCATTAAAACGTACGATTCAATTTTTAATGGAAAAGGATCAAACGATCTATCCGTTAACATTTCAAACATACAATGCGGTCCTGAAGGAGGAAATTACTGAATGAAAGATAAAGAGTTATTAGTATTAGCAGCAAAAGCAGCTGATGATAAAAGAGCAGAAGATATGGTTGTACTAAACATGCAAGGAATTTCACCAATTGCAGATTATTTTATTATTTGTCATGGGAATTCTGATAAGCAAGTACAAGCAATTGCACGTGAAATTAAAGCGAAGGCACATGAATTCCAAATCGACGTACAACGTATGGAAGGCTTCGATGAAGCGCGTTGGGTTTTAGTGGACCTTGGTGATGTAGTTGCGCATGTATTCCATAAAGATGAGCGTGATCATTATAATTTAGAGCGTCTATGGGGCGATGTGCCACGTGAAGATATTACAGAAGAGTTAAGCCAATGAGATATGAGCAATTTGCATTGTTGTATGATGAACTCATGAATGATGTCCCATATGATAAATGGGTAGAATTCACAGAGGAAAGCTTACAGCAGGCAGGCATGAAAGAGGCGAAGATTCTTGATGTAGCGTGCGGGACTGGGAATGTAACACTTCCGCTTGTGCGAAAAGGTTATGACATGATTGGTGTCGATCTTTCAGAAGAAATGCTAACAGTTGCCCAGCAAAAGCTAGGGGGAGAAGGGTATTTTATTCCTTTTTATCAACAGGATATGAGAGAACTGGATGTTCCTGGTGAATTTGATTGTGTGACAATCTTTTGTGATTCATTAAATTATGTATTGCAAGAAGAGGGGATACAAGAAACATTCAGACGAGTATTTCACCATCTGCGTCAAGAAGGTCTGTTCTTATTTGATGTACACTCTTTATATAAAATTTATCATGTCTTTCAAAATGAAACGTACACAGTCAATGGGGAAGAGATAGCTCTCATTTGGAACTGCTTCCCTGGCGAAGAATCAGATAGTGTAGAACATGACTTGTCATTCTTTGTACAGGATCCAGAGGAAGGTGTATATCACCGCTTTGATGAATGTCATATGCAACGTGCCTATTCAGTTGAATTGTTAACAAAATGGCTTGAAGAATCTGGATTTACAGTGCTTCGTGTAACGGGTGATTTTGAACGAATGGAAGTAACTGAACAAACGGAACGTATCTTTTTTATGGCGAAAAAAAATGGATAAAAACAAAAGCAACCGATTAGGTTGCTTTTGTTTTGTTTAGAATACAATGTTTTATTTATAGAAAAGTAGAAAAGTAATACCTATAAAATCTAAAAATAAGTGTTTGATAAAAAATAGGATGAGAAAAAGAGAAGGATTTTTAAGAGGATTCTGTATCATTGTGGCGTATTATTTACGTGTGCTTATTAAATTGTTGTTCAACGCCTTCTAAATCTTCATCGTATTTTTCATGTGTCCGCTCGAATAATTTATGGAACATATCTCCGACGTGATCCTCTAAAATACGAATGCCTTCTCCTGTAACACCGCCTTTTACACATACTTTCTCTTGTAGAGTTGGTAATGTGAAAATTTCTTTTTCTAGTAATTTCCCCATCCCGATAATCATTTCACTTGCTAAAGTAGTTGCTTCTTCATGAGTAATATTTGTTTTATCCACAGCAGCATCAATGAAACATTGTAGTAAGTAGCTGAAGAATGCAGGTCCGCAGCTTGCAATGTCAGATGAAACTCGTGTAATATTTTCTCCAATCACAATAGGTGTAGAAATATTTTTAAACAAACGAAGTAACTTTTGTTCCCATTCTTTCGAACAGTTTTTCCCGAATGTGAATAGTGAGGCGCCAGAGAATGCGCGGTTTGTAATGCTCGGAATAATACGTGCAACGTGACAAGATACAACCTGTTCTAATTGAGCTGCTGATATGGGGCTTGTAATAGAAATTAAACATTTTTCATCAGTAAAGTGGGCAGTGTGTTTTTTTAAAATTGGATAGATGTCTAAAGGTTTAACGCAAATAAAAATAAGCTCTGAACGTTCAATTACCTCTTGCACTGTCTTTGCTATATGAACAGAAGGATACTTCTCTTTTATATGATATGCTTTGGCAGGCGTACGATTAATAATAGTAAGGCACGAAGGTTTGACAGCACGGGTTTCTAAAAATGCATCGATTAGTATATTCCCCATGTTTCCTGTCCCTATAATTCCTATGTTCAATGTTTCATCCCTCCTTCGTAACATCTTTCTCCTAAACAATATGAACCATGTTGTGAATTTATGAATTGGAGGTATTAAAATTATGCAGAATTTTCAAAAGAGGTGGCTCGCTTTATTAGGGACTGTTGCCGTCGTATTTATACTGTTTATGTGGCAGACGAAGCAACAAGCTGTGCAACCGACCGTGAAACTTGATACAAATGTGAAGAGTGAAGAGAGAAAAGGTAAATTGAAAGTAGCAGAATCAAATGAACGGAAAAAAACAATTATGATTGATATAAAAGGTGCTGTGCATCGCGAAGGTGTATATGAGGTAGGAGCGGGTGCACGCGTGAAAGACGGGATTGAAAAAGCGGGTGGTTTTTTACCAGAAGCGGATATGGGAAAAGTGAACTTAGCGCAGCTTATGCAAGATCAAATGTTACTCTATGTTCCGAAAAAAGGAGAGCAAGTTCAAGGAGCTAATATACCTTCAGGGCGGCAGGAGGAGAAAATTCAAATTAATGTTGCTTCAAAAGAGCAACTCGAAAAAATAACGGGAATTGGGCCTCGGAAAGCAGAAAATATTTTGAAATATCGAGAAGAACACGGGCCGTTTCAAAAAATGGAAGATTTATTGGAGGTAGATGGCATTGGAGAGAAATCGCTTGAAAAAATAAAAGATAAAATAATTATTCCATAAAGGATTGACGAACTTTTTCTTTTTTCGCTACACTACAAGTAGATGAAAAAGTAGGTGAAAAGATATGGAACGAATTTCTTGGGATCAATATTTTATGACGCAAAGTCACTTATTATCACTACGTAGTACGTGTACAAGGCTTGCAGTAGGAGCGACAATTGTCCGCGATAAGCGAATTATTGCGGGTGGATATAACGGTTCAATCACAGGTGGTGTGCATTGTATAGATGATGGGTGTTATATCATTGATAATCATTGTGTTCGTACAATTCATGCTGAAATGAATGCACTGTTGCAATGTGCAAAATTTGGTGCGAAAACAGAAGGTGCGGAGATTTATGTTACACACTTTCCTTGTTTACAATGTTGTAAAGCCATTATTCAAAGTGGTATTACAGCTGTTTATTACGCACAAGACTATAAAAATCACCCGTATGCTGTGGAACTATTCGAACAAGCAAATGTCACTGTGAAACATGTTCCGTTAGAATATGATATTACATCGTTAGAGCAACAAGAACGTCATTTGCAATTAAAAGAACTGTTTTCATCTTTAGAAAAAGATGATTTAACAATGAATGAATTACAACAAGTATTCGCTAGAGCAAAAGAGATACTGTAAGTGCGTGTTCAAAAAGGAGGATAAAGAGAGCCGGGCATTTCGAGGCGCGGAAGTCAGGAGAGTGCGGAGTGTAGATGGAACTACATGAGTGCCGGATTGGCGAAGCAGACGAAGAAATGTGAAAGATATCTTTCCTGGATTTTTTGAACATACGCCATAAGGGGTGAGTATAAGTTGCGTGGACAATGTGGCTATATTGCAATCTCGTTTGTTATTGGGATTGCGATTGCCTGTTCCTCCTTTAAATTGTTGTATATTGGTTTATTTTGTTGTTATATTCTATTTTGTATATATCGTACTTCACGTCGAATCCTCTTTTTTTGCATACTGGCATGTGCTGGTAGCTTCCTCTATACCTCATATGTTGAATGGAAAAATCAGCATTCAAAAGGGTTAGACTTTGAAATAACAGAAGGTGTGATTCAAACTACACCCCTTATAAATGGTGATCGACTCTCTTTTCAAATGGAGGTCAATGATAGAGATACGTTGCAATTGATGTACAAAATTCAATCAGTTAAACAAAAAGAACAGTTGCAGAAATTACATGCTGGTATGAGTTGTACATTTCAAGGAGAAATGAAAGTGCCGTCAGAAGCACGGAATTTTCACGAGTTCGACTATCGTGACTACTTACATAAGCAAAAGATTCACTTTTTATTTGAAGCAAAAGAGATTTCAAATTGCATCCAAAAATCTTTGACGTTTACACAGTGGGTCTTTTTATTACGTCAAAATGCGGTGTCGATAGTCGCAGAAATGTTTCCCGGGCAATCCGGAGCGTTTATGAATGCGTTGTTGTTTGGAGATCGGCAACTGATGACATTTGAGGTAGAAGAACAATACCAACAGTTTGGTCTTATCCATCTATTGGCAATTTCAGGCTCGCATATTGTGCTGTTAATGGCGATTGGCTACTTTGTTCTGCTTAGGGCTGGGATAACCAGGGAAATGACAACAATATGTCTCGTTGTTTGTATTCCAATTTATATGTTTTTGGCTGGGGCATCTCCATCTGTCATGAGAGCTTCCGTAACGGGTGTTATGTTGTTGCTAGCACTAATGCATTCTATCCGTGTTTCGAGCTTAGATGCGCTTAGTATGACGGCTATATTGATGCTTTTATATGACCCTTATATGGCTTTTGATATTGGATTTCAATTTTCGTTTGTTGGTAGTTTTGCGTTATTACTGTCAGCAAGTCGACTATTACAGCATGATAATGGTCTGATTCAAAACACAATCTATCTTTCTGTTATTTCACAACTTGCTAGTACTCCTATTTTGTTATATCATTTTGGTTATTTTTCTCCATATAGTATTTTCCTCAACCTTCTATATGTCCCGCTTCTATCTTTTGTTGTGTTACCGTGTAGTATTGTAATTTTTGCGTGTATACTATTTGTACCTTTCGTAGCGAAATGGCTCGCACAAATGTTATCAGTATGTTTAACAATTTCTAATGATATCCTTCAGTACTGTGAAAATCTCCCGTTTCTTCGCTTTACCTTTGGCCAAACGCCTTTATTTCTTATAGTTTTATATTGTTTTAGTATCGTTAGTATATTTATTGTGTGGGAAAGAGTGGTTAGAAAAAAGTTTTTATTCCTGACTGTTGGGTTTTTCCTGTTTATGTGTATTTGTCAGTATGTTTCGCCCTATTTCCGTACTAGCGGAAGTGTGACTTTTATTGATGTTGGACAAGGAGATGCGATCTTGATTCGCCTTCCGTATGAAAAGGGGGTCTATCTCATTGATACAGGAGGAACGATTTCTGTGAAAAAAGAAGCATGGCAAAAGAAAAAACATGAATTTTCTGTTGGATACGATATTCTCCTTCCATTTTTGCAAAAAGAGGGTATTCGGAAAATTGATAAGTTGATTGTGACGCATGGAGATACAGATCATATGGGGGCAGCTAAAGAATTGTTATCCTCTATTACTGTAGGGGAAATCGTATTTGGGAAGAAGCGAGAAGATGCTGTGCTCGAAAAAGAATTGAAACAAATTGCAAAGGAAAAAAATATAAGGATAAACATTGTAGGAGAAGGGGACAGATGGCAAGTAGATGAAGCGATATTTACTGTACTATCACCAGATGGAGGAGAGAAAGGGGATAACGATTCGTCTATTGTGTTATGGGCAAAGTTAGGTGGAGTTACATGGCTGTTTACTGGAGATCTAGAAGAGAAAGGTGAGCGGCGAATTGTAGAGCAGTACCCAGAGTTACGAGCGGATATTTTAAAGGCTGGGCACCATGGTAGTAAGACTTCGTCCTCATATGCCTTTTTACAGCTGATTCAGCCCCAAAAGGCAATTATTTCAGCTGGAGAGCATAATCGATACGGTCATCCACATCAGCAAGTGCTAGCGCGTTTGTTAGAACTTGACATTGAAATATGGCGAACAGACAAGCAAGGAGCTATTTCCTATGTTTTTGAAGGTGAAAGAGGAACGTTTCAAAGTAAACTAACATATGATGAAGCACAGAAAAGGTGAAGTGGAAAAAAAGAAGGCCGCAAGCAGCAGCCTTTAAGAACCAATAAATTTAATGATTGTTGCAATAATGAAAAGTGTTGCGAAAAAACCAAATGAGACGATAAAACCTACCCCTGAATCAATAGCGTCATTGCGTTTACTTTGAACGTTTTGCTCAAATTCATTCATTTAGAATCCCTCCCCAACATTCCATTTTAGTATAAAATATTGTCAGAAAAAAATCTACAATTTCCATATGAAGATAAAGTGGAAGTTTAATCAGTGGGTTTTCTCTTCCACTGATGATTAGCCCCCACCAATCGAGTTTTTACGGGCCATTGATCCCATACCTGACTTTTTTGTTTTCGCTGAATTTTGAGATGAGGGTCTTACTGCACGTAAGTAGCGGAGGAGATAGAGAATATGTGTGTAGAAGTAGGCGATAAATCTTATGTGAAAAGAAGATGGAAATTTGATTTCCATGCATGTTAACAGTTAACAATTATACTTATCCGGCAGTTGCGAATAATAACAGTAAAGTGGTTACCGCACACCAATAAGAATCCCGGGACTTATTGCGTGGCGTTTTATATAGATAAAGGGACGGGTTAGTTTAAACCTGTTCCTTTGTACTTGTAAAACAAAAGATACCGCATTAGTATAGAGATATATTGCCAAATTAGGGAGTAGGAAAAAAGCATGAGTGATATACATAAGAAGATTAAAAAAAAACAGTTTGTACCACTTTATTTAATATATGGAACGGAAGCTTATTTTATAAATGAAACAATAAAGCTTATAACAACTGAAGCGCTAGCTGAAGAAGATCGTGAGTTTAATGTTGTAACGTATGACTTAGAAGAAGCGTATTTAGAAGATGTAATAGAAGATGCACGGACGCTTCCTTTTTTTGGAGAACGTAAAATATTACTCGTTAAATCCCCATTGTTTTTAACATCACAAAAAGAAAAACTAGAACAAAATATAAAGGTTTTAGAGGATTATGTTGCAGAGCCATCTCCATTTTCGATTGTTGTATTTGTAGCACCTTATGAAAAACTAGATGAGCGGAAAAAAATCACAAAATTATTAAAGAAAACAGCAGATGTAGTAGAAGCCAATGCGATGCAAGTACAGGACGTTCGTAAATGGATTGTGGCCCGTGCAGATGAAGTGCATGTGCATATTGAGGAAGTAGCTGTTAATTTGCTATTAGAGCTTGTAGGAAGCAATGTAACGATGTTAGCAAAGGAAATGGACAAGTTGACCCTTTATGTTGGTATGGGTGGAGAAATTACAACAGGGCTTGTAGCGGAACTGGTACCAAAATCGGTTGAACAAAATGTGTTTGCGTTAACAGAAAAGGTAGTGAAAAAAGATATCGCTGGGGCTATGCTAATTCTAGATGGACTATTTACGCAACAAGAGGAACCAATTAAATTATTGGCGTTATTAGTGAGTCAATTTCGTTTGCTGCATCAAGTGAAGGAATTACAGCAACGTGGATATGGCCAAAATCAAATTGCTTCGCATATTGGTGTTCACCCGTACCGAGTAAAGTTGGCGATGAATCAAACGAAATTTTTCTCGTTTGAAGAATTGAAAAAAGTTATTTTAGAGTTAGCTGAAGCTGATTATAGTATGAAAACGGGGAAAATGGATAAGAAGCTTGTCTTAGAGTTTTTCTTAATGCGTTTAAATCATATTGGATAAAATAAAAGTGGAGGCAGTTCGCTCAGAATCACAGGTTATTGGAGCCCCCCGCCGAGAAGTGTTTTTGGCTTCAATCGAGAGGGTGAAATGGCCGGAGATTCTAGTTGCTATAGCTGGATAAAATAAAAAAGTTCATGTCATTTGCTGCATGAACTTTTTTGTATATAAAAAAACGATCCAAATGGATCGTTTTTTAAACGCCTTACGCGTTTACTTGTTTCGCTAAGCGAGATTTTTGACGAGCTGCAGCGTTTTGGTGGATAAGACCTTTACGAGCTGCTTTGTCAAGTTTTTTAGAAGCAGTTTTGAAAGCTTCTTTAGCATTTTCAAGATCGTTATTAGTAACTAAAGCTTCTACAGTTTTAACAGCTGAACGCATGTCAGACTTGATAGAAGCGTTATGTGCACGACGCTCTTCGCTAAGTTTAGCGCGTTTGATAGCAGATTTAATGTTTGCCATACTTTTCACCTCCCTGGTGCGATCGAGTGACTCGATACTTACATAGAACAAGTGATATTTTATCAAACGGAGAAGAGAATTGCAATAGCGAGATCAATGAAATTTCATGTAAGGGAAAGAATGACCTTATATAATTTTGGGAAATCTAACGATATTTACTATTAAATGCGGAGGAGATACGATGAAAGAACCATTAGATTTAAGTAAATATAGCGTTAGGACAGACCTTGYAGTAGAAGCGCATCAAATGTTACAAGAACGTCAGCAAAAACAAACGGGAATCGAAGGTGTTGTTGTAAAAGAGCGTGAAGAAGAAGGGATTACGATTACGAAAGTGATAATCGATGAAAGTGCTTCTGAATCGATGGGTAAAAAAGCAGGGAATTATTTAACGCTTGAAGTGCAAGGGATCCGTCAGCAAGATACGGAACTTCAGCAAAAAGTGGAACGTATTTTTGCAAAAGAATTCTCGTACTTACTAGGAGAAATTGGAATAACCAAAGAAGCAAGCTGTTTAATTGTAGGACTAGGGAATTGGAATGTCACACCAGATGCACTTGGTCCGATTGTTGTAGAGAATGTGCTTGTGACACGTCATCTTTTTAAATTACAACCTGAAAGTGTAGAGGAAGGGTATCGCCCAGTTAGTGCAATTCGTCCAGGTGTAATGGGGATTACAGGGATTGAAACAAGTGACGTCATTTACGGTATCATTGAAAAAACAAGGCCGGATTTTGTTATCGCTATCGATGCGCTTGCTGCAAGGTCTATTGAACGAGTAAACAGTACGATACAGATTTCAGATACGGGAATTCATCCTGGATCTGGTGTAGGAAATAAACGAAAAGAACTAAGTAAAGAAACGCTAGGAATTCCTGTGATTGCTATCGGTGTTCCGACGGTTGTAGATGCTGTTTCCATTACGAGCGATACAATTGATTTTATCCTAAAACATTTTGGACGTGAAATGAGAGAAGGAGATAAGCCGTCTCGATCTTTATTGCCAGCAGGTTTTACATTTGGAGAAAAGAAGAAACTAACAGAGGAAGATATGCCGGATGAAAAAAGCCGTAATATGTTTTTAGGGGCAGTGGGCACATTGGAAGATGAAGAAAAACGAAAATTAATTTACGAAGTATTAGCTCCTCTTGGTCATAATTTAATGGTGACGCCGAAAGAAGTAGATGCATTTATTGAAGATATGGCAAATGTAATAGCGAGCGGTTTAAATGCTGCACTTCATCATCAAATTGATCAAGATAATACAGGTGCATATACGCATTGATGAGAAGAGGCGAAAGTAGTTGAGGAGATTTACGCTTCAATGTGTGTGCTGCGTTATTCTGTTTTTGTTTGTGATGCTAATCGGAATTGGAATCGTTAATCATGGCTTAAAAAGCATGAAAGGCTATCGGCAGCCAACATATGAACAAGTTGCACGAATGACGGGAACTGGAAGTGAAAATGTTAATTTGGAAATTTTAGGAGATACATTTTCAGCAAGTGAAAAACAAAAACAGTTAGAAAGTCTCAGAAGTTTTAATGTTGTAGAAGGACTGGGAATGGGAATCGCAGAATTTGCTCGAAGTATCGCTAAGTTTAGTACAGATATAGTAATTGGGAAAATAAAAGATATTTTTAGCCAATTGGGAGAATAAAAAGAGGTTGTCTTATCATTTTGTAAGACAGCCATTTTTTTTGTTATAAAAAGGTTTGTCTCGTTTGATCTGCTCGCATAAGATAAAGAGAGGAAGATTTGTCTTATAAGCAGCACGAGTTTTCATTGAATCTTTGCTGCTCTATTGATATAATCAGTGCTAGTGTATATTGGCGAGACTATTAGGAGTTGAGAACATAGATGAATAAAGAAGAAAGAGCAAAGAGGCAGTCTAACATTCGTAACTTTTCCATCATTGCTCACATTGATCACGGAAAATCAACGTTAGCAGACCGTATTTTGGAGAAAACAAACGCGTTAACACAGCGCGAAATGAAAGCTCAATTACTTGACTCTATGGATTTAGAGCGTGAGCGTGGTATTACAATTAAATTAAATGCAGTACAATTAATGTATACAGCAAAAAACGGTGAAGAATATACTCTTCACTTAATCGATACACCGGGACATGTCGACTTTACGTACGAAGTATCTCGTAGTTTAGCGGCTTGTGAAGGTGCTATCCTTGTTGTTGATGCAGCGCAAGGCATTGAAGCGCAAACGTTAGCAAACGTATATTTAGCACTTGATAATAATTTAGAAATTTTACCGGTTATTAATAAAATCGATTTGCCAAGTGCTGACCCAGAGCGCGTTCGTCAAGAGGTAGAAGATGTAATTGGTTTAGATGCGTCAGAAGCTGTACTTGCTTCCGCAAAGGCTGGCATTGGGATTGAAGATATTTTAGAACAAATCGTTGAAAAAGTACCAGCTCCAGAAGGTGACCCAGAAGGGCCGCTTCAATGTATGATTTTTGACTCTTTATATGACCCATATCGCGGTGTAATTGCGTATATCCGTGTTGTGAGCGGTACAGTGAAAGTTGGCGATAAAGTACGTATGATGGCAACTGGTAAAGAATTTGAGGTAACAGAAGTAGGTGTATTCACACCGAAAACAACACAGCGTGAAGAGTTAGCAGTAGGTGATGTAGGATTCTTAGCGGCATCTATTAAAAATGTAGGAGACACACGCGTTGGTGATACAATCACACATGCGAAACGTCCAGCAGCAGAACCATTACCAGGTTATCGTAAATTAAACCCAATGGTATTCTGTGGTTTATATCCAATCGATTCTGCACGTTATAACGATTTACGTGATGCATTAGAAAAACTTGAATTGAATGATTCTGCTCTTGAATTTGAGCCAGAAACATCTCAAGCATTAGGATTCGGTTTCCGCTGTGGATTCTTAGGTTTACTTCACATGGAAATTATTCAAGAACGTATTGAACGCGAATTCAAGATTGACTTAATTACAACGGCGCCAAGCGTTATTTACAAAGTGTATTTAACGAATGGGGAAGATTTGATTGTTGATAATCCATCTAACATGCCAGATCCTCAAACGATCGATCGTGTGGAGGAACCGTTTGTAAAAGCAACGATTATGGTTCCGAATGATTACGTTGGGGCTGTAATGGAAATTTGCCAAGGGAAACGTGGTGCATTCCTTGATATGCAATACTTAGATGAAACACGTGTTACGTTAACATATGAGATCCCACTTTCTGAAATCGTATACGACTTCTTTGATCAATTGAAGTCTAATACGAAAGGGTATGCGTCATTTGATTACGAGTTAATCGGTTACAAACCGTCTAGACTTGTGAAGATGGATATTTTATTAAATAATGAACAAGTTGATGCTTTATCATTCATTGTACATCGCGATTCAGCTTATGATCGTGGTAAAGTAATTGTAGAAAAATTAAAAGAATTAATTCCAAGACAACAGTTTGAAGTACCAATTCAAGCGACAATTGGGAATAAAGTTGTAGCGCGTTCTACAATTAAAGCGATGCGTAAAAACGTACTTGCAAAATGTTATGGTGGTGACATTTCTCGTAAACGTAAACTTCTTGATAAACAAAAAGAAGGTAAAAAACGTATGAAGTCTGTTGGTTCTGTAGAAGTGCCACAAGAAGCATTCATGGCTGTATTGAAAATGGACGATAACTAATAAAAAAGAAGCCGTTTGTGCGGCTTCTTTTTGTACGTAGGATTACTTTTTTAGACATCTTTTCATCTCTCCTTTACAATGGTGAGGATGCTTTTTATTGTAAGAAACAATAGTGGATATAGAGTTAGGAGACTATTGATGTCTGAAAATATTCGAAAAGATATTCAAGAAAAAATACAAAACGGTGATTTTAATTGTGAAAAAGAATTGACGCTTTCTATTATTAGCGGAAAGTGAAAAGTTGTAATCTTGTGGCATCTAGGTGTAGAAGGGTCGCATCGCTTTAGTGAGTTACAACGACTATGCCCAAACATTTCTCATAAGGTTTTATCTAATCAATTAAAAGAATTAATGGAAGATGAAATCATTGATCGGACAGTATATCCAGAAGTACCTCCGCGGATAGAGTACTTTATGACTGATTTAGGTATGACGCTTTTACCAATCGTCGAAATGATGTATGATTGGGGGGAAATGCGAATGGAACAAATTCGTAACACGTTACAGAAGTAAAGGAGCCTCCGAAGTGCGGAGGTTTTCTTTTTAGAAAGGTAGGAGTCTAGTTTAATGCAAGCTGCATATATTCATATTCCGTTTTGTCAGCATATTTGTCACTATTGTGATTTTAATAAAGTATTTATTGAACGTCAGCCTGTTGATCAATATTTAGAGTATTTAGAGAAAGAAATTATAAATACGGTTCAAAAGGTGCCGTTTGAAAATATGAAAACGATTTTTGTTGGGGGCGGGACACCAACGGCATTAAATATGGAGCAGACAAAAAAGCTGTTAGATATTATTAATCGCCGTTTACGTCCGTTCGCTCCAAACTGTGAATTGACGTTTGAAGCAAATCCTGGAGATTTGCCAAAAGAAAAGTTGAACCTTCTATTAGATGGTGGTGTCAATCGAATTAGCTTTGGTGTGCAAACATTTCGAGATGAATTACTTCAGAAAATTGGACGTAAGCATACGAGGGAAGATGCATTTGTAGYGATTAGTGAAGCGCAGGAAGTGGGCTTTACGAATATTAATGTGGATTTAATTTATGCATTACCAGGGCAAACGATAGAAGATGTGAAAGAAACATTGGACATTGCTTTTACGTTAGGAGTTCAGCATTTTTCTGCATATTCCTTAATTGTTGAACCGAAAACGGTTTTTTATAATTTAATGAACAAAGGAAAATTAAGACTTCCAGGGGAAGAGCATGAAGCAAGAATGTATGAAATGGTAATGGATGAGATGGAAAAGCATGGCTATAAACAGTATGAAATCAGTAATTTTTCAAAAGAAGGCTATGAAAGTAGACATAATCTCACATACTGGAATAATGAACAGTATTATGGTTTTGGAGCTGGTGCTCACAGTTATGTAAACGGCGAGCGAATTCAAAATGTTGGCCCGTTAAAGCAATATTTCTCTAAAATTGATGAGACAGGCTTCCCTTATTTAGACGTCCACGAAGTAACAAGAAAAGAAAGAATGGAAGAAGAACTATTTTTAGGGCTCCGGAAAACAAAGGGTGTTTCTAAGCTTACATTCCAAAAGAAATTTGGTGTCGAAATGGATGAGATTTTTGCAAAGCAGTTATTATCCAACAAGGAACATGGATTGCTTCAGGATAAAGGTAACCATGTTTGTTTGACGAGACAAGGTAAGTTATTAGGGAATGAAGTATTTCAGTCATTTTTAATTGATTAATTAAATGTTCAGTAGATATGAAAAAGTTTCTCTATTTTGTGACGTTTCCGTTGACAATTGAATGTCAATTTTGGTAAGTTATTAATAGATTTAGCACTCGAAGACAAAGAGTGCTAACAGAGGTGATGATGAGATGCTTACGGAACGTCAGCTCTTGATTTTACAAACAATTATTGATGACTTTATTGGATCAGCGCAACCTGTTGGGTCAAGAACGTTGGCTAAAAAAGATGAAATTACATTTAGTTCAGCTACGATTCGAAATGAAATGGCTGATTTAGAAGAACTAGGATTTATCGAAAAGACACACAGTTCTTCTGGACGTGTTCCTTCAGAAAAAGGGTATCGATTTTATGTAGACCATCTTTTAGCACCACAACATTTATCGAATGAGGATGTTGTACAGATTAAGGATTTATTTGCTGAAAGAATTTTTGAAGCGGAAAAAATTGCACAGCAATCCGCTCAAATTTTATCAGAACTCACAAATTATACGGCAATTGTTCTTGGACCGAAAGTGAGTGCAAATAAATTAAAGAATGTACAAATTATTCCGCTGGATCCTCAAACAGCAGTCGCCATTATTGTAACAGATACAGGTCATGTACAAAGCAAAACGATTACCGTTCCGGAATCTGTTGATTTATCAGATTTAGAAAAAATGGTTAATATTTTAAACGAAAAGCTATCTGGTGTGCCGATGGCGGAGCTGCATAATAAAATTTTAAAAGAGATTGTGACGGTTCTACGTGGGTATGTCCACAACTATGATAGTGCAATAAAAATGTTAGATGGTACATTTCAAGTTTCTTTGTCGGAAAAGATATACTTTGGGGGGAAAGCGAATATGCTTTCGCAGCCGGAGTTTCATGACATTCAAAAGGTACGCTCCTTGCTGACTATGATTGATAATGAAGCTGAATTTTACGATATTTTGCGTAATAAACAAGTCGGGATTCAAGTGAAAATCGGTCGAGAAAATTCTTCGACGGCTATGGAAGATTGTAGTTTAATTTCTGCAACTTATTCCATTGGAGAAGAACAGATTGGAACAATCGCGATCCTAGGTCCAACGAGAATGCAGTATTCTCGCGTGATTAGTCTGTTACAATTGTTTTCAAGACAATTTACAGATGGGTTAAATGGATTGTATAAATCAAAATAATAAATTCGCTCGAGCGATGAACATTGTCATTGCTTGTGTGTAACATAAAAACTATGCTTGGACGCTCATGTTAAGCATGAGCTCTGGTGCCTTTTAAGGAGGTGAAAGTTGTGGAAGAGCGTAACGAACAAGTAGTTGAAGAAGCGAAAGAAACGCAAACTGAGGAATCTATTACAGCAGAAAACAGTGAAGAAACTGTAGTAGAAGAAAAAAGTGAAGCGGCTCTTTTACAAGAAAAAGTAGATGAATTGCAAGCGAAATTGACGGAAACGGAAGGTCGCACACTACGTCTACAAGCTGATTTTGAAAACTATAAGCGCCGCGTTCAACTGGATAAGCAAGCGGCTGAAAAATATAGATCGCAAAGTCTTGTGTCAGACATTTTGCCAGCTCTTGATAACTTTGAAAGAGCGATGCAAGTGGAAGCAAGCGACGAGCAGATGAAGTCCTTATTACAAGGGATGGAAATGGTATATCGTCAATTGCTAGAAGCGCTGACTAAAGAAGGTGTTGAAGCGATTGAAGCTGTTGGTAAACAGTTTGATCCGCATGAACATCAAGCTGTTATGCAAGTAGAAGACAGCGAGTTTGAATCAAACGCGGTTGTGGAAGAATTCCAAAAAGGTTATAAACTGAAAGACCGTGTGATTCGCCCATCAATGGTAAAAGTAAATCAATAATTTACATAAATGTAGGAGGTTTCGCCATGAGTAAAATTATCGGTATTGACTTAGGTACAACAAACTCTTGTGTAGCTGTTATGGAAGGTGGAGAACCAAAGGTTATTCCAAATCCAGAAGGGAACCGTACAACACCTTCTGTTGTAGCTTTCAAAAATGAAGAGCGTCAAGTTGGGGAAGTAGCGAAGCGTCAAGCGATTACAAACCCAAATACAATCATGTCTGTTAAACGTCATATGGGTACAGACTACAAAGTAGAAGTTGAAGGTAAAAACTACACACCTCAAGAAATTTCTGCAATCATTTTACAAAACTTAAAAGCTYCTGCTGAAGCGTACTTAGGTGAAACAGTAACGAAAGCTGTTATCACAGTACCAGCATACTTCAACGATGCAGAACGCCAAGCAACAAAAGACGCTGGCCGTATTGCTGGTTTAGAAGTAGAACGTATTATTAATGAACCAACAGCAGCTGCGCTTGCTTACGGTTTAGAAAAACAAGACGAAGAACAAAAAGTTCTAGTATATGACTTAGGTGGCGGTACATTCGACGTATCTATTCTTGAGTTAGCAGATGGAACATTTGAAGTTATTTCAACTGCGGGTGACAACCGTCTTGGTGGTGACGACTTTGACCAAGTTATCATCGATCATTTAGTAGCTGAATTCAAAAAAGAAAATAACATTGATTTAAGCCAAGATAAAATGGCACTTCAACGTTTGAAAGATGCAGCTGAAAAAGCGAAAAAAGATCTTTCAGGTGTAACACAAACACAAATTTCATTACCATTTATTAGTGCTGGGGCTGCTGGTCCATTACACTTAGAATTAAACTTAACAAGAGCGAAATTCGAAGAACTTTCAGCTAACCTTGTTGAAAGAACATTAGAGCCAACTCGTCGTGCATTAAAAGATGCTGGTCTTTCTCCAAGTGAATTAGATAAAGTTATTCTTGTTGGTGGTTCTACTCGTATTCCAGCTGTACAAGAAGCGATTAAACGTGAAACTGGTAAAGAACCATATAAAGGCGTTAACCCTGATGAAGTTGTAGCATTAGGTGCTGCAGTTCAGGGCGGTGTACTTACTGGTGATGTAAAAGGCGTTCTATTATTAGACGTAACTCCACTTTCTTTAGGTATTGAAACTATGGGTGGCGTATTCACGAAGTTAATCGAGCGTAACACAACAATTCCAACAAGTAAGTCACAAGTGTTCTCAACTGCTGCTGATAACCAGCCTGCAGTAGACATTCACGTATTGCAAGGTGAGCGTCCAATGTCAGCTGACAACAAAACACTAGGTCGCTTCCAATTAACAGATATCCCACCAGCACCACGTGGTATTCCGCAAATCGAAGTAACATTCGATATTGATGCGAACGGTATCGTAAATGTACGTGCGAAAGACTTAGGGACAAGTAAAGAACAAACAATTACAATCCAATCTTCTTCAGGTCTTTCTGATGAAGAAGTAGATCGTATGGTAAAAGAAGCTGAAACAAATGCTGATGCTGACCAAAAGCGTAAGGAAGAAGTTGAACTTCGTAATGAAGCTGACCAACTTGTATTCCAAACAGATAAAGTTGTAAAAGATTTAGAAGGTAAAGTAGATGCAGCTGAGGTAGCGAAAGCAACAGAAGCAAAAGAAGCATTACAAGCGTCAATCGAGAAAAATGATCTTGATGAAATTCGTGCGAAAAAAGATGCACTTCAAGAAATCGTACAACAACTTACTGTAAAATTATATGAACAAGCTCAAGCAGCTGCTGGTGCTCAGCAAGCAGAAGGTACACAAGGTAACGCTAGTGCAAAAAATGACAACGTAGTTGACGCTGAGTTTGAAGAAGTAAAAGAAGATAAGTAATAAAGTAAAAAAACATAAGTAAGATGACAAAAAGTCAAAGTCAAGCGTGCCTTGGCTTTGGCTTTTTTCATGAATGAAGAAAGTGCTTCGGGCAGGTTAGCTCTTTCATATGGGAGTCTTAAGTTTTTCTTTTTGCATACTGTAAGTGAGGAAACTTTGTTGCAAAGCACTTTCTTTCGGTGTTAAAATTACGTTTATGTGAAAGATTCGGGGGTTACAAATTTATGAATAAAAGAGATTATTATGAGGTGCTCGGCCTTAGCAAGGGCGCTTCAAAAGATGAAATCAAAAAAGCATACCGTCGTTTGGCTAAAAAATATCATCCAGACGTAAGCAAAGAAGAAAATGCAATTGAAAAGTTTAAAGAAGTACAAGAAGCATATGAAGTTTTAAGTGACGATCAGAAACGTGCGCAGTACGATCAATTTGGTCATGCTGATCCAAATCAAGGTTTTGGCGGCTTCGGCGGTGGAGACTTTGGTGGTGGATTCGGATTTGAAGACATTTTTAGCTCATTCTTTGGCGGAGGTGGCGGCAGACGCCGTGATCCAAATGCACCGCGTCAAGGCGCTGACTTGCAATATCAAGTTACTTTAAGCTTTGAAGAAGCGATTTTTGGTAAGGAATTAAATGTTGAAATTCCAGTTGAAGACCCATGTGACACATGTCATGGCAATGGGGCGAAACCAGGAACTTCAAAAGAAACATGTAAACACTGTTCAGGAACAGGTCAAGTGAGCGTAGAACAAAATACACCATTTGGTCGTATTGTAAATCGTCAAGCGTGTAAACATTGTTCAGGAACAGGCCAAATGATTAAAGAGAAATGTACAACATGTCATGGCTCTGGAAAAGTACGTAAACGTAAAAAAATTAACGTTAAAATTCCAGCGGGTATTGATAATGGTCAACAAATCCGTGTGTCTGGTAAAGGTGAAGCGGGTGTAAACGGTGGGCCGGCTGGTGATTTATATGTTGTTGTTCATGTAAGAGACCATGAGTTCTTTGAGCGTGATGGCGATCATATTATTTGTGAAATGCCATTAACATTCACACAAGTAGCGCTTGGTGCTGAAGTGGAAGTTCCAACTGTTCATGGAAAAGTGAAATTGAAAATTCCAGCAGGAACGCAAACAGGAACGGAATTCCGCCTAAAAGGAAAAGGCGCTCCAAATGTACGTGGATATGGCCAAGGTGATCAATATGTAGTTGTTCGTGTTGTTGTACCAACGAAATTAACATCACATCAAAAAGAATTATTGCGTGAATTTGCAGGACAAGAAGATCAGGATGATAGCCTATTTGGAAAGCTTAAACGAGCTTTTAAAGGGGAATAATGGAAATAAAAAATGGAGTTGGTAAATTGTGAAATGGTCAGAAATTAGTATTCATACAACAGAGGAAGCAGTAGAAGCTGTTTCTCATATTTTACACGAAGCAGGTGCTAGCGGTGTAGCGATTGAAGACCCGGCAGAGTTAACAAAAGAGCGTGAGCAACAGTATGGTGAAATTTATGCGCTCAATCCATCTGAATATCCAGAAGATGGTGTGTTAATAAAAGCATATTTCCCACAAACGGATTCTTTACATGAAACAGTTGCGAGTGTAAAATCATCTATTGATGTACTTCCATCTTTCGACATCGAAATTGGTACAGGAAATATTACGATTAATGAAGTCGATGAGGAAGACTGGGCTACTGCTTGGAAAAAATATTACCATCCAGTTCAAATTTCTGATACATTCACAATTGTGCCAACTTGGGAAGAATATACACCTTCTTCTCCAGATGAAAAAATTATTGAATTAGATCCAGGGATGGCATTTGGTACAGGGACACATCCAACAACAACGATGTGTATTCGTGCGTTAGAGAAAACAGTGCAGCCAGGTAATACCGTAATTGATGTTGGAACAGGTTCTGGTGTATTAAGTATTGCTGCAGCAAAATTAGGTGCAGCATCTGTTCAAGCGTATGATTTAGATCCAGTTGCAGTTGAAAGTGCGGAGATGAATGTTCGTTTAAATAAAACGGACGGTATCGTATCTGTCGGACAAAATAGTTTATTAGAAGGTATTGAAGGACCAGTAGATTTGATTGTAGCAAATTTACTTGCAGAAATTATTCTTCTATTCCCTGAAGACGCAGCGAGAGTTGTAAAACAGGGTGGAATATTTATTACATCTGGTATTATTGCAGCAAAAGAAAAAGTAATCTCTGAGGCGTTAGAAAAAGCTGGATTTACAATTGAAGAAGTGTTAAGAATGGAAGATTGGGTAGCAATCATTGCACGAAATGCGTAATATATAATTTATGTTAATAATGAACGAAAGAGTCTCTCGCTATATGAAGTGAGAGACTTGCCGTTTGTTATATTAAAATGATAACGTTTCGTTCTTTTCGTAAGGGAGGACTTACGAAAGGAACGAAACTTTACTAAGGTGATGAGATGCAACGTTATTTTGTAGAAGAGAAGTATGTAAATGATGCAAGTATTCGTATTGTAGGTGATGATGTACATCATATCGTAAGAGTGATGCGCATGTCAGCTGGTGATCACATTTATTGCTGTGTAAAAGGTAAAACAGCAATGTGTACAATTGCTGAAATTACCAGTGAATTTGTGGATAGTGCTATTGTAGAATGGGTAGAGGCGTCAAGTGAACTGCCAGTGTTCGTGACGATTGCAAGTGGACTGCCAAAAGGAGATAAGCTAGAGTTAATTTTTCAAAAAGGAACTGAGCTTGGGGCGGCCGCATTTTTACCATTTCAAGCATCTCGTTCTATTGTAAAATGGGATGCAAAAAAAGCAGATAAAAAAGTTGAGCGCTTGAAAAAAATTGTGAAAGAAGCTGCAGAGCAATCGCATAGAAGTGAAATTCCAGCTGTACATGCTCCGACATCATTTAAACAATTGCTTGCGATGAGCAGTGATTATGATGTTTGTCTTGTTGCGTATGAAGAGGAAGCAAAGCAAGGCGAAAAAGCTAATTTTGCGAAGGCTTTAACGGCACTTGAACGTGGTCAAAAACTGTTGATTGTATTTGGCCCCGAAGGTGGTTTATCTGAGGAAGAAATTTCTGCGCTTCGTGAACATAAATTTATACCATGTAGTTTAGGGCCGAGGATTTTACGAACAGAAACGGCGCCGCTTTACGCGTTAAGTGCCGCTTCTTATCATTTTGAATTGATGGGGTGATRATCAATGGCAACTGTTGCGTTYCACACGTTAGGTTGTAAAGTAAACCACTATGAAACAGAAGCAATTTGGCAATTGTTTAAACAAGGTGGTTATGAAAGAACTGAATATGAAAAGAAAGCTGATGTGTATGTAATCAATACATGTACAGTAACAAATACTGGAGACAAAAAAAGCCGTCAAGTTATTCGACGTGCTGTACGTCAAAATCCAGACGCTGTTATTTGTGTAACAGGATGTTACGCACAAACATCTCCAGCGGAAATTATGGCGATTCCAGGCGTAGATATCGTTGTTGGTACGCAAGATCGTGAGAAAATGCTAGGGTATATTGAAGAGTTTCGTAAAGAACGTCAACCAATCAATGCTGTCCGTAACATTATGAAAACACGTGTATATGAAGAGCTTGATGTACCGTATTTCACTGACCGTACACGTGCATCTTTAAAAATACAAGAAGGTTGTAATAATTTCTGTACGTTCTGTATTATTCCTTGGGCACGTGGTTTAATGCGTTCTCGTGATGGAAAAGAAGTTATTCACCAAGCGCAGCAATTAGTGGATGCAGGTTATAAAGAAATCGTCTTAACTGGTATTCACACAGGTGGATATGGGGAAGACATGAAAAACTACAATTTAGCTGGATTGCTTCGCGATATGGAAGCAGAGGTAAATGGCTTGAAACGTCTTCGTATTTCTTCAATTGAAGCGAGTCAAATTTCAGATGAAGTAATTGAAGTATTAGATAAATCTGAAGTAGTTGTCCGTCATTTGCACATTCCACTACAATCAGGTTCTAACACTGTACTAAAACGTATGCGCCGTAAGTATACGATGGAATTTTTCCAAGAGCGTTTAGATCGCTTGAAAGAAGCGTTACCAGGCCTTGCGATTACATCCGATGTAATTGTTGGTTTCCCTGGTGAAACGGAAGAAGAATTTATGGAAACATACAATTTCATTAAAGAAAACCGTTTCTCTGAATTGCACGTGTTCCCTTATTCAAAACGTACAGGAACACCTGCGGCTCGTATGGATGACCAAATTCCTGAAGAAGTAAAAAATGATCGTGTTCACCGTTTAATTGAATTATCGAATCAGTTAGCGAAAGAATACGCATCTCAATTTAAAGGTGAAGTTCTTGAGATTATTCCAGAAGAGCCTTTCAAAGACGGTGATCGTGAAGGATTGTATGTAGGTTATACAGATAACTATTTAAAAGTTGTGTTTGAAGGATCTGAAGAATTAATCGGCAAACTAGTAAAAGTGAAGATCACAAAAGCTGGTTATCCATATAACGAAGCGCAATTTGTTCGTGTTCTTGAAGATGATGTAAAAAAAGAATCAGCAAGTGCGTAAGAGAAAAGCATGCAAACGAAAAGGGTTTGCATGCTTTTTTCTTTGCTGGAGAAGTTAAGATATGAAGTTGTAATATTTCATGCTATAATGCTAACCGTTATGGTTGTCAGACAACCGTGTAGTGAAGAAAGGGGCATATAAAAAATGAACTATGCAAAGTTAATTGACCACACATTATTAAAACCGGATACAAAAAAAGCAGCGATTGTTACATTATGTGAGGAAGCAAAGAAACATGACTTCGCGTCTGTATGTGTAAATCCTACTTGGGTTGAAACTGCAGCAGAATTGTTAAAAGGTACAGATGTAAAAGTTTGTACAGTAATCGGTTTCCCTCTTGGAGCAAATACACCAGAAACAAAAGCGTTTGAAACGCAAGATGCAATTGCAAAAGGTGCAACAGAAGTTGATATGGTAATTAATATTGGTGCATTAAAAGATAAAAATGATGAATTAGTAGAGCGCGACGTTCGTGCGGTTGTAGAAGCTGCAAAAGGAAAAGCGCTTGTGAAAATCATTATTGAAACATGCTTATTAACAGAAGAAGAAAAAGTTCGTGCTTGTGAATTATCTGTAAAAGCAGGTGTAGATTTTGTAAAAACATCGACTGGCTTCTCAACAGGCGGGGCGACAGTAGAAGATGTAGCACTAATGAGAAAAACAGTTGGGCCAGAAATCGGTGTGAAAGCTTCTGGTGGTGTTCGTAACGGAGAAGATATGGACGCGATGGTAGAAGCGGGAGCAACACGTATTGGTACAAGTGCTGGTGTTGCACTAGTAAGCGGGAAAACAGCAACAACGGATTATTAATTTAAAAGCGGAGCCGACTGTTTAGTCCTCTCTGATAAGCTTGTTATCTTCTTGTATGGAAGGTAAAAGAAACGAATCCATCTAGCTATTATAGCTAGATGGATTGAATTGTTCAAAAAATAAAATATACATTAGCTGTAATGCATGATTTGAACAAATTTAGATAGAAGAAGGGCATCTACTCTTCTTTTATTCTGTCAAATAGTTGACCTGAAGTAACAAAATGTATTATAATCGTAAAAGACATGCTGAAGAAGTGTTTCTTTTTGCATGCTGAAGTTAGTATGTAAGTGTGATGTTTCGGAGGGAGGGAAAGAGAATGTCAAAAACAGTCGTTCGTAAAAACGAGTCTTTGGAGGATGCACTTCGCCGTTTTAAAAGATCGGTTTCTAAAACTGGTACACTTGCTGAAGCAAGAAAGCGCGAGTTTTATGAAAAACCAAGTGTAAAACGTAAGAAGAAATCTGAAGCGGCAAGAAAGCGTAAATTCTAAGAGAGGGTGTAAGTTATGAGTCTTCTCGGTCGTTTAAACGATGATATGAAACAAGCGATGAAGAATAAACAAAAAGAAAAATTAACCGTTATTCGTATGGTTAAGGCTGCTTTGCAAAATGAAGGAATTAAACTGCAACATACTCTTACTGAAGAAGAGGAATTAACAGTTTTAACTCGTGAAGTAAAACAGCATAAGGACTCCCTCCTTGAATTTAAAAAAGCGGGTCGTGATGACCTTGTTGATAAACTGCAAAATGAAATTCAGATTTTAAATACGTATTTACCTGAACAACTAACAGAAGAAGAGCTAGCGAATGTAGTTAAGCAAGTTATTTCTGAAGTTGGTGCTGCTTCTAAAGCAGATATGGGTAAAGTGATGAGTGCTGTTATGCCGAAAGTAAAAGGTAAAGCAGACGGATCACAAGTGAATAAGCTGGTTGCACAGCTATTAGCATAAAAAAGCGTCTCATGAGAAATGAGACGTTTTTTTATGCTTTTTTCTTTTTGGACGTGATATTACAAGCTCTTTTTTCATACATATGGGATGAGAGGGGGGTCTTGGAGATGAAGAAATTAGTGCAAATGAAAAATTGGCTAACGAAGCAAATAGACCTACCAGTGGATGTACTAATGGATCTACCTCGTATTACCCTTGTCGGGCAAGTACATATTTATATAGAAAATCATCGAGGGTTATTAGTATTTACAGATAAAGAGGTGCGGTTGTTATTAAAACATGGTCAACTATTAATAAAAGGGCAATCGTTTGTTATTAAAACAATTCTTCCAGAAGAGCTTTTGCTTGAAGGGATTATTGAACAAGTAACGTTTTTAGAAAATGAGAAGAAAGATAAATTATAATGAAACTTCCATTAGTGAAGTTTTTCTTCTTATTTCGTTTCGTACGAGCTATTTGAATGTTAAAAGCTGAAGAAAGCACTACGAAAATAGTGGCGTAACATTTGTGCTTTTGAGAAAGGTAGTGGGACGGACGATGAAAAATCAATGGTTCACACGATGGCTTGGGTATGTGAAAGTTCGAATTGAAGGTAGAGGAGCGGAGCGTTTTATTAATGAATGTGTGCGCAGAAATTTAGTTGTATGGGATGTAAAGAAGATTGCAGAAGATACATTAGTATTTTGTATGTTGCTTCGTGATGTGAAGCGACTGAGACCGATCTATCGAAAAAATGAATGTAAGCTATACTTTATTGGACGTTTCGGTTTTCCGTTTTTGAATAAGCGTTTGCTTAAGAATAGTGGTTTTTTAATCGGTTTTCTTATCTTTTTTTTCGGTATGATTGCTTTATCAAATATGGTCTGGAAAATCGAGATTACAGGGGCAAAACCGGAAACGGAATATATTCTTATAAAAGAATTGGATAAAATGGGCATTAAAAAAGGAAGACTGCAATTTCAAATGCCGAATGTAGAAGATGTTCAGCGTCATTTGACAGATAATATTAATGCGATTACATGGGCTGGCCTAGAGATAAAGGGGACAACATATCATTTTAAAATTGTTGAAAAAAATGAGCCGGAGAAGGAGAAAGAGCAAAAACCACAAAATTTAGTTGCCAAAAAAGAGGCGATCATTACAAAAACATTTGTGGAAACTGGAAAACCAGTTGTAATGAAAAATGATTATGTGCAAAAGGGACAACTTCTTGTATCAGGGATGTTTGGAAAAGAGGATAATCCAACGATTGTTTCTGCTAAAGGAATTGTATATGGAGAAACGTGGTATGAATCTGAAGTGACAGTTCCTTTAAAAACAACATTTCAAGTGTATACAGGAAATTCATATAATGAGCATTATCTTCGTCTTGGAAGTGTTAAAATAAAAATATGGGGATTTCAGCATGATAAGTATAAGCGGTCTCGTACTGAAAATGTCAAACATGATGTGAAACTGTTTGGTTTTATATTGCCTATTTCTTATGAAAGGGAAATTGTGCGTGAAGAGGAAGAAGCGAATCGTGAATATACAGAAAAACAAGCAATGCGAGTAGCGAAAGAAATGGCWGAAAAAGAACTAAAGAAAAAATTGGATGAACATGCTATGATTGTAAGTGATAAGATTTTGCACAACGAGGTTGAGGCGAATCATCTAAGAGTAACATTACATTATACAGTGATTGAAAATATTGCAGAGCCACAACCGATATCTGAATCCGATATTCAAGGAGACTGAGTAATGGCAGAACAATTAATAGAAATGAATCAACAAGTGGAAAATCCTAATGAAGCAATTGCTCTATTTGGGGTGAATGATGCACATTTAAAAGTAATTGAACGAGAACTTGCTGTATCTATCGTAACGCGAGGTGAATCTGTTCGTGTATCTGGAACAGATGAAACCGTGGCGCTTGTTGAAAAAATTTTACAGCAATTACTTGCTGTTATTCGTAAAGGTGTATCAATCTCTGAACGAGATGTTGCATATGCAATTCAGCTTGGCCGTCAAGGKAAAATAACTCATTTTGAAGAGCTATATGAAGAGGAGATCTTTAAAACAGCAAAAGGTAAATCCATCCGTGTGAAAACAATGGGTCAAAGACAGTACATTCATGCGATGAAGAAGAATGATATTGTATTTGGAATAGGGCCTGCTGGTACAGGGAAGACATATTTAGCTGTGGTAATGGCTGTACGAGCATTAAAGCAAGGGTATGTAAAAAAGATTATTTTAACAAGACCAGCTGTAGAAGCAGGGGAAAGCTTAGGTTTTTTACCAGGTGATTTAAAAGAAAAGGTAGACCCTTATTTACGTCCTTTATACGATGCGCTTCATGATATTCTTGGGCAAGAATATACACAGCGTATGCTAGAGAGAGGAACGATTGAAATTGCACCTCTTGCATATATGAGGGGACGTACGCTGGATGATTCTTTCGTTATTTTAGATGAAGCTCAAAATACAACTGGTGCTCAAATTAAAATGTTTTTAACTCGCCTAGGTTTTAGTTCGAAAATGGTTGTTACTGGCGATCCGTCGCAGGTTGATTTACCGAAGGGGGTAAAGTCGGGGCTTTCAATTGCTGCGAATGTTCTATCAGGTGTATCAGGGATTTCATTTGTTAAATTAGAGCAATCGGACGTTGTAAGACATCCCCTTGTGCAGCGGATTATCGAGGCATATGATAAAATGGAATGATCCTATTTGTAAGGATCATTTCTTTTTGTATGGTAGAGATAGATGAAAGGGTTGGCGAATAGCCTATTTTTTACTATCATTAAAGGATGGACAAGTAGATTCATTTACTTGTGAATGTGCAGTGCAATTTAGAAGCCTGCTTATAAAAAGCCCGATTGGTGAGGGTTAATCATTAGTGGGGATAAAAAAACTCCCGTTGATTAAAGATTCACTTTATGTCTGGAGAGGAGAAGGTATTGAAATCATGTCAAGATCTCAAGAAATTTCTAGGTGGTTTCGTAATATACAACATTCGAAAAAATTAAGCTGGATTTCTTATATTTTATTAGGAGCGGTACTGTTTTTTGCACTTATGAACAATGTAAAACCAGAACAACTAGATGTTAAAATGCTATCTATTTCTAAACAAACAATCCACTCTCCTATCAAAATTGAAGATAAAGTAACGACGGATAAAAAGAAGAGGGAAGCCACTCAAAAGGTTGAAGATCAATATACATATCGAAGCGAATACAAGCAGAATAAAGTGGAGATTGTAAATTCTGTCTTTTTAGCGATAAATGAAGTGAAGGATGAGACGAAATCTGCCAGTCCTGATGAACAGAAAAAGGTTTCTGCTGCGGAACAATTAGAAAAGCTAAAAAAGAAATTGCCTACTGACTTAACAAAAAGCTTATCTGATTCTGTGCTGTTACAGTTTGTAAATGCCGAGCCAGATCAATTGTCATTGGCAAGAGATGCTGTGGTAACAGCGATTAATAATATAATGAGCGAGCATATTAAAATGAACGAGGAAGACAATGCGAGAGAGCGATTTGTCAATGAAATACGCAATGTTAATGTAAATAGCGATTTAAAAGACGCGCTTAACGCACTTGGGAAATATGCAATTGGAGCAAATTATTTCTATGATTCAACCGCTACAAAAGACCGAAAAAAGGTAACAGAAGACGCAGTCGCGCCAGTTTATATTCTTCAAGGTCAAATTCTTGTGAAGGAAGGCGACACGATTACAAGAGAAGTATACGATCAATTGAAATTAGTGGGACTTCTTGAACAAGGAAATACATTTCAACCATTTGTGGGATTAGCAATCATTATTGGTGTGCTCTTATTCTTTATGCATAAACAATTTGAATCGTTTTTAAAATTGAAAAGAGAAGAAAAGCCATATATTTTAGCATATACAACAATTGTAGCGATTACAGTTGTTTTGATGAAAATTATTAGTTTGTTTCAAAAGCTGGAATACGCAGGTATCGCATATGTTGTTCCGGTCGCGATGGGAACAATACTGGTAAAATTAATGATTGGTGATCGTTTTGTTTTTATAACAAGTATGATTTTCTCGGTATGTGGGAGTAYCATGTTTAATGAAGGTGTAACGAGTACACTGAATTATAGTGTAGGTATTTATGTTTTACTAAGTTCGTTATCTGTTAGCATCTTTTTGAGAGAGAAAAACAAACGTACGATGATTTTGCAGGCAGGTATACTTGTTTCTGTTTTAAATGTAGTTGTATTAGCTGCACTGTTACTCTTACGCAATGGTAATTTTTCACCGCTTGAAATTGGTTCACAATTATTAATGGCTGCAGCTTCTGGTATTATCTCGTCCATTTTAGCTATGGGGATTTTACCGTATTTAGAAAGTGGTCTTGGTATTGTATCAAGTATGAAGCTTATGGAGCTTTCAAGCCCGAATCATCCACTCCTTCGTAAAATTTTACTAGAAGCACCGGGAACATATCATCATAGCGTTATGGTTGCTAACCTTTCTGAGGCAGCTTGTGAGGCTGTTGGGGCAAATGGAGTTTTAGCACGTGTTGGTGCGTATTATCACGATATTGGGAAAACAGTGCAGCCTCATTTCTTTATAGAAAACCAAATGGGGATTGAAAACCCACATGATAAATTAGATCCTGAAACGAGCAGAGATATTATTATTGCTCATGTGACAAATGGAGTGAAAATGTTAGAAGAACACCATATTCCGCAAGAAATTATTGATATTGCAGGACAGCACCATGGAACGACGTTACTTAAATATTTTTACTACAAAGCAATTAAAGAAGATAAAGAGAAATATACAGAGGGAATGTTCCGTTATCCAGGATCAAAAGCAACGTCAAAAGAGTCTGCAATTGTTGGGATTGCGGATAGTGTCGAAGCGGCAGTGCGTTCTATGAACCATCCAACACCAGAACAAATAAACAATTTAGTACAAAGTATTATAAAAGATCGTTTGCAGGATGGACAATTTAGTGAATGTAATTTGACGTTTAAAGAATTACAAATTGTTGGGAAAACTTTATGTGAAACGTTAAATGGTATTTTTCATTCTCGTATTAAATATCCGGAACCGCCGGAAGAAAAGGGGACAGAATGAGTTTATTAATAGATTTTTTTGATGAAACAGAAGAAGTGAAAGAAGAATATGTGAATATGATTCACGATTTGCTAGAGCAAGCTGCACGAATGGAGAACGTAGAAGATGGAACAGAGCTTTCTGTTACATTTGTTGATAATGAACGTATTCAAGAAATTAATCGTGATTATCGCGACAAAGATCAACCGACAGACGTTATTTCTTTTGCAATGGAGGATATGGGAGAAGGAGAGATGGAGATCGTTGGCGGGGAAATGCCGCGTATGCTAGGAGATCTTATTATTTCTATTCCAAGAGCGAAAGAACAGGCTGAAGAATATGGGCATTCCTTTGATCGTGAATTAGGATTTTTAGCTTTGCATGGATTCTTGCATTTACTTGGTTATGATCATATGACAGATGAAGACGAAAAAGAAATGTTTGGAAAGCAAAAAGAAATTTTAGAGGCGTTCGGATTAGGTAGATGAAAAAAGGAAAACTTATAAATAGTTTTGGATATGCTATAGCTGGTATATACTTTTGTCTTCGTCACGAACGAAATATGAAAATTCATTTTTGGGCCGCAGTTATTGTTATATGCTGCGGCTTTTATTTCCGTGTAACGAGAACGGAATGGCTCATATTACTCATTACAATTGGAATTGTCATGGGTTTGGAAATGGTCAATACGGCAGTTGAAAAAACAGTTGATTTAGTCACAGCGGATTTTAAACCATTTGCGAAAATTGCAAAGGATGTTGCTGCTGGTGCAGTGCTATTATTTACTGTTATAGCTGTTATAATTGGTGCTATTATCTTTTTACCTTATATGGTATAGTTGCATTCCAAAGCTTTTGTTATGCTTTGGTAGCGTTAAGAACGCCGTTAATGAAAGTTTCATTTTATCTTTTCACAATTGTGAATGGAAAGGATGCGAGAGCATGAACAGCAAAGAATTAATTCAAGAAGCAATCGAAGCGCGTAAACAAGCGTATGTACCATATTCTAAGTTTCAAGTAGGTGCAGCATTATTAACGGAAGATGGAAAAGTATACCGAGGATGTAATGTTGAAAATGCATCATATGGATTATGTAATTGTGCAGAAAGAACAGCTTTATTCAAAGCAGTTTCTGAAGGAGATAAAGCATTTGTAGCCATTGCGGTAGTAGCGGATACAAAGCGTCCAGTACCTCCTTGTGGAGCGTGCCGTCAAGTTATGATAGAATTATGTAAACAGGATACGAAAGTATACTTATCAAATTTACATGGTGACGTTCAGGAGACGACAGTTGGAGAATTGTTACCAGGAGCATTTTTAGCGGAGGATTTACATGAATAGAAAAGGTTATAAATCAGGTTTTGTCTCTATAATTGGAAGACCGAATGTTGGAAAGTCTACATTTTTAAATCGAATTATCGGTCAAAAAATTGCAATTATGAGCGACAAACCACAAACAACTCGTAATAAAATTCAAGGTGTATACACAGAAAATGATTCACAAGTTATCTTTATTGATACGCCAGGAATACATAAGCCGAAGCATAAATTAGGCGATTTTATGGTGAAAATGGCACAAACGACATTAAAAGAAGTTGACATTGTATTATTTATGGTCAATGCTGCTGAAGGTTTTGGTCGTGGTGAAGAGTTTATTATCGAAAAATTACAAGAAACAAAGCAACCGGTATTTCTAGTAATCAATAAAATTGACCAAGTTCATCCGGAACAATTGCTGGAATTAATTGATCAATATCGTAAGTTACATGAATTTGCAGAAATTGTTCCGATTTCTGCATTAGATGGTAATAATATTGAGGCGTTAATCGGTGCGATTAAAAAATATTTACCTGAAGGACCACAATACTATCCAGACAACCAAGTAACGGATCATCCGGAGCGATTTATTATTGCTGAGCTTATTCGTGAAAAGGTACTTCATTTAACACGTGAGGAAGTACCACATTCGGTAGCGGTTGTGATTGATGCGATTCAAAAGCGTGAAGGTGGAGCGGTCTATGTGAATGCGACAATTATTGTAGAGCGTCCATCGCAAAAAGGAATTATTATCGGAAAACAAGGGAAAATGCTGAAAGAAGTTGGAAAGCGAGCTCGCTTTGATATTGAAGCACTTCTTGGTTCAAAAGTATTCTTAGAAGTGTGGGTAAAAGTACAAAAAGATTGGCGTAATAAAATGTCACAACTTCGCGATCTTGGTTTCCGTGAAGATGAGTATTAATAGAAATTAGGAAAATTTTTCTCACATGAAAATGGACAAAATGGGTCATTTTAATAACAACAAAAGAAATTGGTTTATATGCTACGCTTACTGAGAAAGGTGGATTCTTATGCTAGATTTTACCTGGAAGTTTTTCTCCAAGACAGGAAGCATTGAAACGTATTTGCTTTTGAAGGAAATGGAAAAAGACGTAACCGATGAGATGGATCAACATGAAGAGGAGCTAGCGCATCTAGATTCTCCAATTTCTTGACCCGTTTTGTTCAAACCTTGGATGGTGACAAACATGTTTCAAAAAGTTGAGGGAATTGTCATCCGGACAACAGATTACGGAGAAACGAATAAAATTGTTACGATATTCTCCCGTGAGCTTGGAAAGGTAAGTGCAATGGCAAGAGGGGCGAAAAAACCGAAAAGTAGGTTAGCATCTATTTCGCAACTTATGATGCATGGTCACTTTCTGATTCAAATGGGGTCTGGACTTGGGACTTTGCAACAAGGTGAAATAATTTCATCTATGAAAGAAATTCGTGAAGATATATTTTTAACTGCTTATGCATCATTTATCGTGGAATTGACCGATAAAGCAACTGAAGATAAGAAACATAATCCGTATTTATTTGAAATGTTACATCAAACGTTGCACTATATGTGTGAGGGTGTTGATGCTGAAGTATTGTCTTTAATTTATCAAACGAAAATGCTCCCAGTACTAGGGATGCATCCATACTTTGATACATGTGCAATTTGTCACCAAGAAGCAGATTTTGTCGCCTTCTCTGTCCGAGAAGGCGGTTTTCTGTGCTCGCGTCATGCGCAGCAAGATCCATACCGTATTCCGGTGGGAGAGGCTGTTCATAAATTGCTACGCCTCTTTTATCATTTTGATTTAGCTCGCCTTGGTAATGTATCTGTTAAGGATGGAACGAAGCGGCAAATACGTACAGTATTAAATACATATTATGATGAATATTGCGGAATCTATTTGAAATCAAGGCGTTTTCTTGAACAACTTGATAAATTTCAAATATAATGAGGACCATATATAGGTCCTTTTTACATACTTTCTTTTTCAAAAAGCATATTTAGTATATAATATTTAAGAGATAGTATAACTTTTTTCGTTTTGCATTGAAGGTGGTGATTATCATAGAACTGAATAAACGGCAAGAACATATCATTCAGATTGTAAAAGATCACGGTCCTATTACAGGGGAATCAATTGCGGCACAATTAAATTTAACACGTGCAACATTAAGACCTGACTTAGCAATTTTAACGATGGCAGGTTATTTAGAAGCACGTCCACGTGTCGGTTATTTTTATACAGGAAAAACTGGGGGACAGTTATTATCAGAAGCTGTTAAGAAAGTTAAGGTACAAGATTATCAATCTAGACCGGTTGTAATTGATAAAAATATTTCCGTATACGATGCGATTTGTACCATGTTTTTAGAAGATGTTGGTACTTTATTTGTTGTAGATCAAGCGACGCTTCTAGTTGGGGTAGTTTCTCGTAAAGATTTATTACGTGCAAGCTTAGGAAAGCAGGATTTAACATCGCTTCCGGTTAATATTATCATGACAAGGATGCCAAACATCGCAATGTGCCGTAGAGAGGATTCTCTATATGATGTTGCGATGGAATTAATAGAAAGACAGATTGATGCTGTACCAGTTGTAAAAGACACGAAACAAGGGTTAGAAGTTGTTGGTCGAATTACAAAAACAAATATTACGCGTGCGTTTGTAAATTTAGTAAACAATGAATAAGTGTAATTTGTTTAAAGTGAGGTAATGTAATGGATAATAAAATCGTATATGTCGTATCTGACTCTGTTGGAGAGACGGCTGATTTAGTTGTTCGAGCTGCAATGGGACAGTTCCCATTTGCTCCTGATATTAGACGTGTACCGTATGTGGAAGATACAGGGACATTAAAAGAGGTAATTTCAATTGCGAAAAGTAATCGAGCACTTATTTGCTTTACGTTAGTAAAACCAGAAATGCGTCAGTRTTTGCTAGCAGAAGCGGCAAAAGAGGGTGTAGAGGCATATGACATTATCGGGCCTCTTATCGATCAAATCGAAGAGATTACAGGACAAGTTCCAAGGTATGAACCTGGTGTTGTTCGTAGATTAGATGAAGAATATTTTAAAAAGATTGAAGCAATTGAGTTTGCTGTTAAATATGATGATGGTAGAGATGCACGTGGGATTTTAAAAGCTGATATCGTTTTAATTGGGATATCACGTACATCAAAGACGCCACTTTCACAATATTTAGCTCATAATAAACGATTGAAGGTTGCGAACGTACCACTTGTACCAGAAGTGGATCCGCCTGAAGAATTATATCAAGTTGCAAAAGAGAAATGTTTCGGTTTGAAAATTACACCGGATAAGTTAAATCACATTCGAAAAGAACGATTAAAATCACTTGGGCTAAATGATGGAGCAACATATGCGAACATCAATCGTATTAAAGAAGAAATTGATCATTTTGAGAAGGTAGTAAGTAAAATAAACTGTCAAGTTATTGATGTGTCAAATAAGGCAATTGAGGAGACAGCGAATATTATTGTGAATGCAGTGCAAAACCAAAAAATGTTTTAGCACATTTACCAAGGGTGAATGTGCTTTTTTCGCTCAAGATAAAGAAAAACTTTAATCAGTGGAGTTCTTCATCCTTTACTATTTGGGCTTTTACGGGTAGGGTGTCCCTCACTTAACCTTTTACTTTAATCTGAATTTTGAAATGGGAGTATTACTGCCCGTGAATAGCTGGATAAAATTTAAAAGGATATGTAGCGAAGTTAGAGAAAATATATTATAATAAAAAATTGTGATAAAAAGGTACATTTTACGTTTAGACTTTAATTTTTCAGAATAAACTAGGGATAGGATTTACGGAAAAGGTATGCATTTACGTAAAATCGACAAAAATCTGGACAAGAAAACGCACATTATGGAAGGATTCACAGAAGGGATGTAGAATACAGAAATATGCAAAACATCAGTAAGATTCTAGTTGATGCAGATGCATGTCCTGTGAAGGATGAAATTGTGCAAGGTGGAACAAAATTCCATGTCGAAATTTTGTTTGTCGCATCCTACGCCCATCGTTCGAAAAAACAGCAAGGGAATTGGATATATGTGGATTCTGAGCAAGATGAGGTGGATTTTTATATCTATAAACACGCCAAAGCTTCAGATCTCGTAATCACACAGGATATGGGACTTGCTGGTCTTCTTGTAAAAAAGGGAGTATATGTATTATCTCCACGAGGTACATTTGTGACTGATGAGCAAATGGATACAATTTTATATAGTAGGTATGTATCTGCGAAGTTACGCAGACAAGGGACCTACACAAAAGGTCCAAAAGCATTTTCAACCCATGATCGACAATGCTTTTTAACAAATTTAGAAAAAATATTGTCGAATTATAAAGGAATCCTTTAATTTGTATCGAATACAAAATACGACACGGAGATGGAGTTATGGGGAACAGAATTCCCGAAGAAGTTGTTGAACAGATTCGGACATCATCTGATATTGTAGAAGTGATTGGTGAGTATGTTCAGCTCAGAAAGCAAGGGCGCAATTATTTTGGGCTTTGTCCATTCCACGGTGAGAATTCACCTTCATTTTCTGTTTCATTAGACAAGCAAATTTTTCATTGCTTTGGATGTGGAGAGGGAGGAAATGTTTTTTCATTTCTCATGAAGATGGAAGGGCTCTCTTTCATAGAAGCTGTGCAAAAGCTAGGAGAAAGAAATAATATTTCGGTTGTAGATTATACATCAGGACAAGATCAACAAGAGAACATATCTGATGACAGTGTCATTATGTTACAGGCTCACGAACTTTTGAAAAAATACTATCACCATCTTTTAGTAAATACTGAAGAGGGAAATGAAGCTCTTTCTTATTTACTAAATCGAGGTATTACAAAAGAGATGATTGCAAAGTTTGAAATTGGTTATGCATCTCCAGGTTGGGATGCAGCAACAAAAATATTACAAAAAAGAGGTTTTTCGTTATCGACCATGGAGCAAGCTGGCTTGCTTGTGCGGAGTGAAAGGGATGGCAGTCATCATGACCGTTTTCGCGGAAGGGTTATGTTTCCCATTCACACACTACAAGGAAAAGTCGCAGCGTTTAGTGGAAGGGCGTTGGGGGATGATACTCCAAAATACTTAAACAGCCCAGAAACACCTATTTTTTACAAAAGTAAATTGCTGTATAACTTCCATCAAGCAAGACCGTTTATCAGAAAACGAGGGCAAGTTGTTCTATTTGAAGGATATGCTGATGTATTAGCTGCTGTAAAAAGCAGGATTGAAGAATCAGTTGCGACGATGGGAACAGCTTTAACAGAAGAACAGGCAAAACTTCTGCGGCGTAATGTTGAAACTGTTGTTCTTTGCTATGATGGTGATAAAGCAGGACGAGAAGCGACGATGAAAGCAGGACAATTGTTATCGCAAGTTGGTTGTCATGTGAAGGTTACTTCATTGCCAGATAAGCTTGATCCTGATGAATATGTGCAACAATATGGAACAGCGGCGTTTGAAAATCTTGTAAAGGCTAGTATAAGTTTTGTTGGATTCAAAATAAATTACTTGCGTTTAGGGAAAAATTTGCAAGATGAGTCTGGTAAAGAAGAATATGTGAAAAGTGTTTTAAAAGAGCTAGCATTATTGCAAGATGCAATGCAAGCGGAGTCGTATTTAAAATCATTATCGCAAGAATTTTCTTACTCAATGGAAACACTTTTAGGTCAATTGCACCAATATCGCAAAGAACAAAAGATACAGCAAAAACAAACGAAACAAATTTCTAAGCCGCCTCAAATTGTTCAGGCAAAACCGAAATTTTCAGGTTTTGAAAGGGCAGAAAGAGAGCTCATTTACCATATGTTACAAAGTGCCGAAGTTGCTTTCCGTATTGAACCTCATATAGAAGATTTTCATACGGAAGAACATAAAGGGATTTTATATGAACTATATGCATATTATGAAAAGGGAAATGAACCTTCAGTCGGGAATTTCTTGAGCTGGCTCTCTGATGAGAAATTGAAAAATATTATCACCAATATTTCAACGGATGAATTCATTAATCCAGAATACAGTGATGAAATATTGCAAGGTCACTTAGAGGCGCTAAGCCGCCATAAGCAAAAGCTTAAAAAGATGGAAACCATTTTTGCATTAAAGCAAATGGAAAAAACAGATCCAGTAGAAGCTGCAAAATTTTATGTAGCATATTTACAAAATCAGAAAGCAAGAAGATAGCTTTTTGTATAAAATTTTATTATAATGAATGTTTGTATCTCGCGTAAGGAGGGGAACAGATGGCTGATAAACCAGCTCGTTCTAAACAAATTGAAACTGATATGACTCTTGAGCAAGTGAAAGAACAACTCACTGAGCTTGGAAAAAAACGTGGCGTTCTTACATATGAAGAGATTGCAGAACGCATGAATGGATTTGAAATTGAATCCGATCAAATGGATGAATATTATGAATATTTAGGTGAACAAGGAATTGATTTAGTTGGCGACAACGATGAAGGTCCGAATAATCACCAAATCACAAAGACAGAAGAAGAATTCGATTTAAATGATTTAAGTGTGCCACCAGGTGTAAAAATCAATGACCCTGTTCGCATGTATTTAAAAGAAATCGGCCGTGTGGATCTACTATCTGCTGAAGAAGAAATTCGACTTGCAACCCGCATTGAAGAAGGTGATGAAGAAGCGAAGCGCCGTCTTGCGGAAGCGAATTTACGTCTTGTTGTAAGTATTGCAAAACGATATGTAGGCCGTGGTATGCTCTTCTTAGACTTAATCCAAGAAGGAAACATGGGTTTAATTAAAGCTGTTGAAAAGTTCGATTATCGTAAAGGTTTTAAATTCAGTACGTATGCAACTTGGTGGATTCGTCAAGCGATTACACGTGCCATTGCAGACCAAGCGAGAACAATTCGTATTCCCGTTCATATGGTTGAAACAATTAATAAATTAATCCGTGTACAGCGTCAATTATTACAAGATTTAGGACGTGAACCATCTCCAGAAGAAATTGGAGAAGAAATGGATCTTGCTCCAGAAAAAGTACGCGAAATCTTAAAGATTGCACAGGAGCCAGTTTCTCTTGAAACACCAATTGGTGAAGAGGATGACTCACATTTAGGCGATTTTATTGAAGACCAAGAAGCAACATCACCTGCGGACCATGCAGCGTATGAATTGCTAAAAGAACAATTAGAAGATGTGTTAGATACACTAACAGATCGTGAAGAAAATGTTCTACGTCTTCGTTTCGGTTTAGATGATGGACGAACTCGTACGCTTGAAGAAGTTGGGAAAGTATTCGGCGTAACGAGAGAGCGTATTCGTCAAATTGAAGCAAAAGCGCTTCGTAAATTAAGACATCCAAGCCGTAGCAAACGTTTAAAAGATTTCTTAGAATAGGGTTCTTTTTAAGTTTACTTCACATTTGTGAAGTAAACTTTTTTATTTTGTTAATTTTTGTTAAAATTTAGCTGTCAGTAACGATTACAATTCTTGTAATTTATTTTACAGAATTGTCTTTTGATTTGCAAATGCTCATTTTTCGATTTTTCGATTAATTTCGTTTATTCTATACAAAAATATATGTAGAAAAACAAAAAATATGATGAGAAGCGTTGATATTTATCAAAATAATATGGGATAAAAGGAAGAGAATCAATAAACTGAATTTATGGAATATTTTTAACAACTGATAGTTTTGTCTTTTCTGATAGAACGTTTTCAAGTACAATAGAAGTAACTGAATCATCTAACTATTTGGGGGTGTAGAGGGGGGAGAAGAAATATGAAACGTAATCCGTTGATTCCATTCGCTCTTATTGCAGCACTGGGCATTATCATTATGTTTGTATTTTCGTTTCAGGGGTTACATAAATCTAAAGAGCTTGCTGATGCAAAAAATGGTGGGAAACCAGCGCAAACGGCATCGAAACCAGAAGATATTGTGAAACAAAGTTGTACGAGCTGCCATGGTGATCAGTTGCAAGGTGCAGTAGGGCCTAACTTACAAAAAGTTGGTGGGAAACTTTCCAAAGATGAAATTAAGGAAGTGCTTACAAAAGGGAAAGGAAATATGCCAGCGAATATAATTCCAGCAGATCAGGCTTCTAAAGTAGCTGATTGGTTATCAAAGAAAAAATAAAGTGAACCTTTCATCCGTGAGAATTGTAGGATTCGCATGTAGTGGAATACGACCGATAAAACAAGTTCTTTGCTTATGGCAGGGAGCTTGTTTTTCCTTTTATTCTAAAATACGATGAAATAAATGAATTGTTTTGTTTCTTTACTTGCAACAACTACTGTAAATTCATTATCATGGAGACAGACTGACAAGAGAAGGAGTAATGGAAATAAATGAATGAAGTGAAGCTTTCAAAAAGATTAGAAGAAGTAGTGCGGGAGATTCCAGTAGGATCTACAGTTGCAGATATTGGTTCCGACCATGCGTATTTACCGTGCTATACAATCATAAATAATATTGCTACAAAGGCAGTAGCGGGAGAAGTGGTAGATGGGCCATTCCGTTCTGCACAGGCTACAGTGGCTGAGAGTGGCCTGCAAGAAAAGGTAGATGTTCGTAAAGGAAATGGCTTAGCTGTTATTACACCAGGAGAAGTCGATGTTATTACAATTGCTGGTATGGGTGGAGCACTAATTCGTGATATTTTAGAGAATGGAAAAGAAAAGCTAAATGGTGTAACACGTTTAATTTTACAGCCTAATATTGCTGCACATCATATTCGTGAATGGTTTATTGAAAATGGTTGGGAGCTTATTCATGAAAAAATTATAAAATCCTGAAGCAAATAGAGCGTGCGACAGAATCAGAAGATACAAAGGCAAAACGAATTGAAGTAGTCGAGAAAATGAAAATGATAGAGGAGGTTTTATCATGAGTAAAATTCCAAATGGGCATGAAGTGATTTCTTTATTTGAAAGTATGTATCCGAAGCATTTAGCGATGGAAGGCGATAAAATTGGTTTGCAGATTGGTGCACTCAATAAGCAAGTTCAGCATGTATTGATTGCACTAGATGTTACAGAAGCGGTTGTAGAAGAAGCGATTCAAATAGGTGCGAATGTAATTATTGCTCATCACCCGCTTATTTTTAGTCCGCTAAAAGCAATCCATACAGATAAGGCGTATGGTCGAATTATTGAAATGTGTATCAAAAACGATATCGCTGTTTATGCAGCGCATACAAATGTCGATGTAGCAAAAGGCGGGGTGAACGACTTGCTTGCTGAGGCGTTGGGATTACAAAATACAGAAGTGCTTGCTCCGACATACTCGGAAGAAATGAAAAAGATTGTTGTATGTGTGCCTGCAACGCATGCTGAAGAAGTTCGCAAAGCTCTTGGGGGTGCTGGAGCTGGTTATATCGGTAACTATAGCCATTGTACGTTTAATAGTGAAGGAATAGGTACATTTATGCCTGGGGAGGGGACAAACCCTTATATAGGCGGAACTGGGCAGTTAGAGCGTGTAGAAGAGGTGAAGATTGAAACGATTATCCCAGCCCCACTAGAGCGGAAAGTAGTAAAAGCAATGTTAACAGCACATCCATATGAAGAAGTTGCCTACGATGTATACCCCCTTGATAATAAGGGAGAAACGTTAGGACTTGGTAAAATTGGATATTTGCAAGAAGAAATGACATTAGGCCAGTTTGCTGAACATGTGAAATCGGCATTAGATGTAAAAGGTGCGCGAGTTGTTGGGAATTTAGACGATAAAGTGCGGAAAGTAGCAGTGCTTGGCGGTGATGGGAATAAATATATTACGCAAGCGAAATTTAAAGGGGCAGATGTGTATGTGACGGGCGATATGTATTATCATGTTGCACATGATGCGATGATGCTCGGATTAAATATTGTGGATCCAGGACATAATGTTGAAAAAGTGATGAAACAAGGTGTGCAAAAGCAATTACAGCAAAAAGTAGATGAGAAAAAATTTGCTGTGCAAATTCATGCTTCTCAGTTACATACAGATCCGTTTACTTTTGTATAAGCTCTAAAAAGAAAATTATAAAATCTTTCTTTTTAGATGGAAGAGAGCATCCGGCTATGCATAGAAGCGGTCAGAGCCTTTTTTTGCCCCATGCCAAGTGAAAACAAAGAGAAAAAAGAGTATAGGTAATTTTTTTGTTCTTCGTAGCAGCGACTTATATGTGAAAAAATCAAAATAGATTTATATTGAATAAAAAAATCCGCTGCTAGTGAGTTAGCAACGGATTTTTTTTATTGTTGTTTTTTTACTTTTACACGTGGCAAGATTTTTTGAAGTGGTACGTTTCGTTTACGTTCCCAAGTTGCTGGGTTCATTGGGTCGTACTGTTCTAAAAAGGCGATTACTTCTTTTGTAATTGGCGTTGGTGTAGAGGCCCCTGCAGTAACAGCGACATTTTCGATCCCTTGCAGCCACTCTAATTGAATTTCGCTTACATCTGCAACGCGGTATGCTTTTGTACCAGCAATCTCTTGTGATACTTGGGCTAAACGGTTTGAGTTATTACTTTTTGGATCACCGACAACAATCGTTAAATCAGCGACATCTGCTTGCTTAGCAACTGCTTCTTGACGTACTTGTGTTGCTAAACAAATTTCTTTGTGAAATTCAGCTGTTGGGAATTTTTTCTGAATGTCTTCCATCAGGTGCTGAACGTCCCATTGACTCATTGTTGTTTGATTTGTTACTAAAATTTTCTCTGTTGGGATTTCTAGTGTCTCCAAATCATTTGCCTTTTCAATAAGATGAACGATGTCAGGTGCAATACCAACGGCACCTTCTGGTTCTGGATGTCCCTTTTTACCAATGTAAATCACATGGTATCCTTCCGCTTTTTTTGTTTCGATAAGGTCGTGTGTTTTCGTAACATCTGGACATGTTGCATCGATTGTCGTTAACCCTTTTTCTTTTGCACGTTGTTTAACTTCTGGAGAAACACCGTGTGCTGTGAAAATAACAGTACCAGAATCAATTTTGTCTAAAATCTCTAATCGACTTGGACCATCTAATGTAATAATGCCATCTTCTTCGAAAGCATCGGTTACATGTTTATTGTGAACAATCATACCTAAAATATAAATCGGTCTCGGTAATGTTTTATCTAGTGCAGCATTGCGTGCAATGACCATTGCATCAACAACACCGTAGCAATAACCACGAGGGGAAATTTTAACAATTTTCATGTGAGTAATCCTCTCCTTCTAAACAAGGAATCCTTTTTGTACATAGTCTTTTCCATTATAAAGGAGGAGCGGACAGAAAACAAAGGATTGTTAGACATATAGTTTTGGTTTTGGTGCCATACGCGGGATATCCGCTTTCGGTAAGGCTCTTTCAATAACTGGTTCTAAAATTATTTTCTTCTTTTTTTTCTTTTTTGAAGGTGGTGGAGGTGTAGTAATTACTTCCACCTCTTCTGCTGATTCTTCAGCAGCACCTTTTCCAGAAGTGAGAATTTTTACGATGCTTGGTATGCTGCGCACAATGGGTCCATACTGCTCGACGACAGGTCCAACAGATTGAGCGACTTGAGCAACTTTTTCAATGTTATTTAACATACCTGTTGGATTGGAGATTAAGTTGGAAAAAAAGCTGCCAATGCCACCGCCACCGCTAGCGCTAGGTATAATCGGTGCTGAGCCACGGATTTCATTCGGATTGTTCATTTGAGGTGGCATCATTTGTTGTGACTGCTGCATATAGGGCTGCTGATGTTGATGCATCATCGGTTGTCCCTCCATTTGTCGATAGGGAGGAACCATTTGCATAAAAGGCTGAGTCGGATCGTGTTTTTTGAATAGCTTCGAGAGAAATCCTTTCTTTTTTTGCATCATAGGAGGTAAATTAGGTATAGGATACGGGGTGTACGGTTGCTGTCCTGTATACATTTGGCCCATAGGAGAGTTCGGATACATAAGAGAACTCCTCCTTTCTTCAGTTAGGTATATACACATACAATATGCAATGAAAAGAAAGAAGGTTAGTTTTTGGAGTGAAAACCTAAACTAAAGATGGATTTTATTATTAGATTTCGATATAATGTAGACTTGACTGATTTGTGCGCGCAGTAGAAATTTTAGAAAGAAGGTGTAACTTATGACACTACCAACATTTACACAATATAATTTTCAACCGTTTTTAATAGATGCAGTTCGTGAACTACGCTTTTCAGAGCCGACAGAAATTCAAAAGAAAATTTTTCCTGTTGTGAAAAAAGGTGTGAGTGTAATTGGACAGTCCCAAACGGGTTCTGGTAAAACACACGCATATTTACTTCCAACATTAAACCGAATTGATGCGAAACGAGAAGAGGTCCAACTTGTCATTACAGCGCCTACTCGTGAGTTAGCACAACAAATTTATCAAGAGATTGTAAAGTTAACAAAGTTTTGTGAAGAAGATCAAATGATTACAGCACGCTGCTTAATCGGAGGAACAGATAAGCAAAGATCCATTGAAAAATTGAAAAAACAACCTCATGTTGTTATTGGGACACCCGGGCGTATTAAAGATCTAGTAGAAGAAAAAGCGCTATTCGTTCATAAAGCTACTACGATTATTGTTGATGAAGCAGACTTGATGCTTGATATGGGATTCATTCAAGATGTAGATAAAATTGCAGCGCGTATGCCTAAAAATTTGCAAATGCTTGTTTTCTCTGCAACGATTCCTCAAAAATTAAAACCGTTTATGAAGAAGTATATGGAGAATCCAGAGCATATTCATATTAATCCAAAACAAGTTGCAGCAGGGAATATTGAGCATTATTTAGTTCCTTCTAGACATCGTAATAAAATTGAATTAGTGAAAAATATGTTACTTCAATTTAAGCCGTATTTAGCAATCGTTTTTACAAATACAAAGAAAAAAGCGGATGAAGTTGCGGACGGATTAGCAGAGCGTGGATTAAAAGTAGGAAGAATTCATGGTGATTTATCACCACGTGATCGTAAAAAAATGATGAAACAAGTTCGTGACTTAGAGTTTCAATACATTGTCGCTACAGATTTAGCCGCACGTGGTATTGATATTGAAGGGATTAGCCATGTTATTAACTATGAACTTCCATCTGATTTAGATTTCTTTGTTCACCGCGTAGGAAGAACAGCTCGTGCTGGATATTCAGGAATTGCAGTGACAATTTATGATCCAGCAAATGAAGAAGCGTTAGATAGCTTAGAAAAACAACGTAATATCATATTTAATCATGTAGACTTACGTGGAGATGAATGGGCTGATTTAGGTGACCGCCGTCGTCGTAAAAGTCGTAAAAAGCCAAATGATGAACTTGATATYATGGCAACGAAAGTTGTCAAGAAGCCGAAAAAAGTAAAACCTAATTATAAGAGAAAACTGGCAACAGAACGTGCAAAAGTGAAGAATAAATACAGTAATAAAAAAAGATAAGGGGAGATCCCTTATCTTTTTTTATCCTTTTATTTACGAATGTGAATCTTTCCTGTAGCAAAAATAAAGGTGTTAGGTGAGGACTAATAACCAGCAGGAATTAAGAAAAACTCCACTAATCTTGATATACTAAGAAGAGTTCCATGCTTTAGAAGCGTGGGAGCGTAACTTGTGAATCTGTTTTAGCAGTATGTTTATTGTTTTGTGAACAAACAATTCACTACATATTTCTACAAATTATGCTATCATTATAGCTATTGTATATTGAAGAGGTGATTATATGTTAAAGATTGGGTCTCATGTTTCTATGAGTGGTAAGAAAATGTTATTAGCAGCAAGTGAAGAGGCTGTTTCATACGGTGCGACAACCTTTATGATCTATACAGGTGCACCGCAAAATACGAGAAGAAAACCAATTGAAGAGTTAAATATAGAAGCAGGGCGTAAACATATGGAGCTCAATGGTATTGAAGAAATTATTGTCCATGCACCTTATATTATTAATGTTGGTAATACGACAAAACCGGAAACGTTTCAATTAGGTGTTGATTTCCTTCGCATGGAAATTGAAAGAACGTCAGCGTTAGGTGTAGCGAAGCAAATCGTACTTCATCCAGGGGCTCATGTTGGCGCGGGAGCTGAAGCTGGTATTCAGCAAATCATTAAAGGCCTAAATGAGGTATTGACGCCAGAACAGACAGTGAATATTGCACTAGAGACGATGGCTGGAAAAGGAACAGAGTGCGGACGCAGCTTTGACGAAATTGCAAAAATTATTGATGGTGTAAAATATAACGAAAAGTTATCTGTATGTTTCGATACGTGCCACACGCATGATGCAGGTTATGACATTGTGAATGACTTTGACGGTGTATTAAATGAATTTGATAAAATTGTTGGGATTAATCGTTTGCAAGTATTGCATATTAACGATAGTAAAAATATACGTGGAGCTGGAAAAGACCGTCATGAAAATATCGGTTTCGGTCATATTGGTTATAAAGCGTTACACCACATCGTACACCATCCACAATTACAGCATGTACCAAAAATTCTTGAAACACCGTATGTAGGTGAGGATAAGAAAGATAAAAAACCACCATATAAGTTTGAAATTGAAATGTTGAAGAGTGGCTCATTTGATGAAGGTCTTCTTGAGAAGATTAAAGAACAATAAGGAGGGGGATTTCCACCTCCTTATTTTAATAGTTTCTGAAATAACGTATTTATTTGTTGAGCGGTAGATGGGGAAGTGACTTTTGCAATCTTTTTTAAAAGTTCTAGTCTTTCTCCTGTATCATAAATGTTGATGTTTTTCCCTTTTATTAAAGGGACAATTTGCTCAGCCTGTTCAGTTGTGATGGGAACTTCATATTCTTTACTATATTTCAATAATTCTTTTGTTGTCATATGATTTAATTTTTTGTTTACAATGTGCTTGATGAGGTTCATGATGTAGTCCTCCTTCAGTTGTTCTTATATCGAAATATATGTGCGGGATGCTTGTATATATTCGCATAGTAGATGCTTTTTTCTATAAGTAAAAGAAGACTATGTTATAATAAAAGAACAAAACTATATAAAAAGTATATAAGGAGGGTTTATGGAAAAAAAACAACATAGAAAAGAAAGTATTATTCACCTATTGTATCGTTTAGTTATGATTGTCTTTGGTGCAACGTGTGCGGCGGTTGCTATTGAACTGTTTTTAATGCCAAATAAAATCATTGATGGTGGTATTATCGGTATTTCCCTCATACTAGATTATCTTACTCCAAACATTTGGTGGTTAAGTTTCTCTACTTTAGTTGTCATCCTCAATTTACCGTTTATGTATTCCGGGTATAAACAAATCGGGAAAACTTTTATGTTATCTTCTGCTTTTGCAATCGTCGCTTTAGCATTTATTGAGTCAACATTACATTCTTTCAAGCCTTTTACGACGGAACCGATTTTGGCAACCGTTTTTGGTGGTCTTATTTTAGGGATTGGTGTAGGGATTGTTATTAGGCATGGTGGTTCATTAGATGGAACGGAAATTATGGGGATTTTATTAACGAAAAAATTACCGTTTTCTGTTGGTGAATTTGTTATGTTTGTGAACTTATTTATTTTTGCTTGGGCAGCATTTGTGTTTGGTGTCGAACAGGCAATGTATTCTGTTATGACATACTATATCGCATTTAAAACAATTGATACGGTTATTCAAGGGTTGGATGAGACAAAGGCAGTACTGATTGTATCAGATCAGTATGAAGAAGTATCAAATGCCATCTTACACCGCCTTGGTCGTGGAACAACGAAACTCGTTGCTAAAGGTGGTTATACAGATAAAGAGAAAGAAGTAATTTATGCAGTTGTTACACGTCTTGAGGTAACAAAATTAAAATCAATTGTTCATGAAATTGATGAAAATGCCTTTATTACAATTATGAGTACGCAAGAGACAAATGGTGGTAAATTTAAATCCGCTATTCATTAAAAGTACGTGTTCAAAAAAGAAGATAAAGAAAGCCAATCAGTTCCAAAGTATGAAGAAATGTGAAAGCAATCTTTGCCGTAATTTTTGAATATCCTTAAAAAGCAGAGAGATTTTCTCTGCTTTTTTGTTATAATAATAAGGTTGTCCGAAATAAAGAATATATTTTTGGGCAGATTGGTTTACAACTATAATAAGTTATACTATAATTCAAATAGAGGTAAATCGGAATCATTCTGAATTAAAATAGGTGAGATGCTATGAAGAATATGTTGGAAATAGAAGGACTAACATTTCGGTATGAAGATCGAAATGTATTAGAAGATATTAATTTGCAAGTTCCTAAGGGAGCTTTTTTAGGTTTGGTTGGACCGAATGGATCTGGTAAATCGACCCTATTAAAGTGTATATTAGGTGTTTTGAAGCCGAAGAAAGGGAGTATTCGGTTATTTGGTATTGATAGCAAGAAGTTTAAAGAGTGGAATAAAATTGGCTATGTTTCACAAAAGGCTAACAGCTTTAACTCTGGTTTTCCAGCAACTGTCTTTGAAGTTGTTTCAATGGGGCTTGTTTCAAAAAAAGGCCTATTTCGTTTCTTGAAGAAAGAAGATAAAGAAAAGGTTACAAAGGCAATCGCAGATGTAGGAATGAGTGAATTTCAAAATTGTAACATCGGAGAGCTTTCCGGTGGACAACAGCAACGTGTGTTTATTGCACGCGCGCTTGTAAGTAATCCAGAATTACTAATTTTGGACGAGCCTACAGTGGGGATTGATGTAAAGAGTGTAGAGAGCTTTTATGAGATACTAGAAGATTTAAATAAAAAACTAGGTATCACATTGATTCTGGTTACACACGATATGGGAGCTGTAACAGAGAAGGTGACGCATGTTGCATGTTTAAATCAGCATTTGCATTTCCATGGAAATGTTGAGAAATTCCGAGAGTTAGAAGATGCAGAAATGTCGATTTTATATGGACATCATGTTCATCGTTTAGAACATGATCATGAGCATCACGGGAGGATATAATGATACAGGATTTTTTACAATATGATTTTTTACGCAATTCTTTATACGCTGGTATTTTAATAGGGCTTGTTGCCCCGTTAATCGGTGTATTTGTTGTCATTCGTCGCATGTCACTGATTGCAGATGCTTTAAGTCATGTGACATTATCAGGGATTGCCGCAAGTTTGTTACTAGAAAAAACGATTTTTACAGGTGGTTTTTTAAATCCGTTATATATGGGAATGATTTTTTCGATAGGTGGAGCACTATTAATTGAAAAATTACGTACTGTATATAAGCATTACCAAGAATTAGCGATTCCGATTATTCTTTCAGCAGGGATGGGAATCGGAGTTGTTTTTATTTCACTTGCGAATGGATTTAATACGGATTTATTTAGTTACTTATTTGGTAGCGTGAGTGCTGTAACAAGCACGGATTTAATTCTTATTGGTATTGTAGCAATCGTAGTTATTGCAATAATTGTTTTATTATATAAAGAGTTATTTTTATTATCATTTGACGAGGAATATGCTGTATCAACAGGTCTTCGTACTAAATGGATTCACTTTATTTTTATTATTTTAGTTGCGCTTGTCATTGCAGTATCAATGCGTGTTGTTGGGGTTCTTCTCGTATCATCCCTAATGACG
>NZ_JBFTMC010000021.1:0-102919 GCF_056396765.1 Bacillus sp. 05T22 | reverse complement strand
ATGTATGGACGTGCGAGTAGCAAACTATTAACACAARGGGTGTTATTAACTTTGTAGAGAGAATGCTTTTCTGAAAAAATATCTAAATCTCTTTACATAGGGACATATAGATCATCACCAAAAGTGCGTCAGAACCAATTCTACTTGACGGTTACAATATTCACCCAAGATAAATTGTAATTTGTTAATCGATATGTTTGTGTAACCACTGTTCAAATATCTTTAACTGTTCTTCAGTATGAAAGTAATGTTCACCTGTTTCCATGACTTCTAATTCACAACGATGTTTTTTTGTAAAATAGTTAATAGTTTCAAATTCGCACAGTTCATCCTTGGCTCCATACATAATATATGTATCTGTATTCCATGTATTAATAGGATGTTCTTTTACATAGCATAAATAATCCCAATATAACTTTTGACCAACAGGTGTTTCTATAGTCATTTCTTTTTGCAAAAGCTCTGGTGTTACATTAAACCATTTCATCATATTTTCGATAATTCGTTCCATGTTAACTACTGGTGATAAAAATAATGCCTTTTCTAACACATCATTTTGATAGGCTAAAAGGCTAAAATAAGCTCCCATACTACATGCAAACACGCTTACTTCTTTCCAATGTTCTTTTGCGTAATTCATAACTATAGATAATTCACTAACACAAAACTGTACTTTGCAAGGAGTATTATCATTTTTTCTTTCTCCATGCTCAGGTAAATCAAAGCTTAATACTTGATAACCTTTTTGATTGGCTTCTTCAGCTAATATTTCAATAACTGCATCTTCCTTATTTGACATACTTCCATGTACTGCAATAAAAATTTTTTCACTCTTATCTCCCCATAAAACCGTGGGAATATTACTAATTTTAAAATTATCTTTAAGCATATTTCCTCCAAAGGATAAGACATATAGGACTTGGCAAAAAACCGCACACACTTTATAATCCTCTACTCAGTTTTAAACAAATCAAACTATTCCTAATTTATCACAAATGAATTATAATATCTCTCTACCCCTGTATAACAGAGTCTACTTTGTATTTAAAACCTTTCTTTTTTCCATTTCTTCAGAAGCTACAAATTCTTATTTGTGAAATGAAAATAAAGTTATTTAATTTTAAAAGCTCAAACAAGCATACCCCGTTCTAATTTAGGACGGGGTTAAAAATAAAGTTGTTTAATTTACAATAAAGTCATTTGAAAAATAATAAAGGCATTTAAAAATGTTAGTCATACTATTCATCAAACGAGCCATTTAATGGAGGAACTCCTTTAAAGAAACTTGAACCTCAATAGTGTCATTCTACGCTCTCAAGAGATTCTTTAAGGAATTGAAATTCAAACTTGGTAGCTTCTAATATATCTTTAATATATTTTTCCTGATTTTCAACTCCCGTTACTAGATCTAGTTTATTAAAAAAGATTATCCAGTTTAAATTCTTCTTTGTTTCGAATCTGTATTTTCCTTCTATATCTTTGTTAGGGTAAATTTCGAAATAAACTCTCTCAGCCTTATTTAGGTTCCAATAAAAATGTTTGTAAATATAAGGAAGCCGAGCATCAAGCATACTCTTGTTTTTTTGTTTGGATAATGTTCTATTTAGAGACGCTAAATAGTCATTGATATTTTTAACAATTGCTTTTTCATCTTTTTCGCTACTTAGAATCCCAAATTCAATTTTCGTCATTTAGTAGTCCCCTTATTAATAAGTTATTTTCACTAATATTAACATTTTTATGAAAATAACTTAAACCAAAAGAAGTTGCTATAAAAGTACAATCCTTACTTAAGTATAGGGAGCGATTGTTCAATAAAATTTAGATTTTCAAACGACTTTATTGTTATATTTTTTAGGATAGTGAAGTATCTTAAATTAAAAATTAAACAACTTTATTATCTGTATACATTATTTTGATTCCTTATTGAGCTAATCTACTCCGTTAGTGGAAGAAGGATTTTTAAACAATTATATTATTTTTCAAATGACTTTATTGTAAATTAAACAACTTTATTATCTCTGCACACATATTAGAAGCATAAGTTGGCTGCAAGCTAAAGGAAGCATATGTTGACCAAAACGGCCATCTTATGCTTCTTTTCACATATAATATTATATCCTTTGACTCTATTTTATCCTATAATAATACTTTTTTGGTGTAATTTAGATAATAAGAGAGAAAAAGAGAATAGGAGGGATGGCGTTTTCTATTTCAGATGAAATGAATCTATTCTCTCAAGAACTTCAAAATTACTTATCTTCACTTTCTATTCAACAAATAGCTAAAAAAGTTGGTTTCATTCAACGTACAAGTAAATAAAATCGATTCTTTTAGTTTACTGTAAATGTGTGTCTATCAGATGCTTTCTATTAAACTTTAATTCAAGGAAGCATATTGATAAGATTAGGTAAAAATGAAGAATCCCCCATGCTTCGGTTAAGAAACAAGGGGGGACTCTTCATTTTTTAATTGATAAACCATATACAAGCGTTTCGCTAGGAGTCGTAATACTAAAACCTGTCATTTTATAATCAAGCTTTAATGTATTTCCTATATAGTCTTTTGTAAAATCATCCATTTGAATAATAAGTTGCTCATCTTCATAAGCGATTTCATTTGGATTATACTCATCGAAAATTAAATCCACATCAACAAATATACTACAAGAATTTGTCATTGTACCTCTAATACGTATGATGTTTTTGTTATTTGCGTTTGATTTATGTAATACGGCTTTTGCTTCATCCGTTACGCGAATGTTCATGGAATCCCAACCTTTGTTTATATTTCTCATTCTATTATTGCAAAAACATAAGAAATAGGGAAGTAAAGGGCCTCAATGAATGATAAGCGTATGGGGATTACGATTTGAAAAGTAAGGATGGAACTGTAAATGTTTGTGTTAAGCATAACTCGTCATCACTTATTTTTTCAACTTCTTGATACTTTATCTCATTCTTTTGATAGAATTTTTTCCAAAAGTTCACCGCTGTTTTATTGTTTTTTAATTGCATTACATAATAAGTTCCTTTGTGCTGTTTTAACAGTTCTAAAATTGCTTGATCTGCTATCTTTTTTCCGTGGTACGCTTTTAATAAAAAAAGATCATTAATACAGAAATCTGTTTCAGGTGCTGTGAATGGTGATTTCGCGAATAGGAGAAACCCGACATATTTTTCTTCATATTTAATAAAGTAAGGAGAAAGCTCATCTCGGTTACAAATAAGTTCAAAGGCATCAAATTCAAAAAATCCATTTTCATTCGGATGAAGGGTAGGGGAGAATTCGGATAAATCATGTAAATAGAGAGCATAAAAATTTTTTAACATCTCCATTTGTTCTGTGGAAACAGTTTCTAAGATAATATTCATTTTAATACCGCTTTTTGTAGAAATAACTCTTTCGTAATGTGAAAATAAAGCATACCTTCATACTCTTTGAGTGTCTCTTCTAAGTTTTGTACAGTTTCTTTAAATTGAAATCCAAGCTTTTCTAATACATGAATAGATTTTTGGTTTTCTGGAAAGACAGAAGCGATGATCATTTCCAGTCCAATTACCGAGAACCCATATTGTAAAAGAGCAGACGTTGCTTCGGTAGCATAACCTTTTCCCCATATATCACGAGAGAGTGCGTAATGTAGTTCAGTTGAAGTTGGTTCGAAATCCGATGGTCCTAATCCGCAATAGCCAATTAATTTTTGAGAAGATTTTTCTATAATAGAAAGATTAAACTTAGCGATATGGTTTTTGGAATTTTTTTATTCATTTCGATGCTCCAGTGGATAATATCTTCTATTTCTTTAAGTGAATAAATGGGCTCTGGAATATAGAAGTTTACTTCAGGTTGTTTTTGTAATTCGTATAAGGCGGATGCATCGTGGATCCTATAAGGTCGTATATGTAATCTTTCTGTTTCAATTTGAGAATTTACAAACATGTCACACCTTCTTTATGTTGAATTTCTTACATCTAATACATCATTCGACATAAAATAAACATATCCTTTGAATGTAAAGAGTCATTCTAATAAAAAAATCAGCAAACATGAGTGTGTTTGCTGATTTTTTATCACCTTATAGTTCACATTTATCAAGAGGAATTACTTTTGTTTTCTTTGTAAATTTATATCCTAACCACATCACAAGGAAGAGAGGTAAGCCGATATAGGAAACAAGTACACCATTCCAATCGATAGACTCGCCTATAAATGCTCCGTAATTTTGTCCTAAAATGACAATGACACAAAGTGCAAATGCGAAGATTGGACCAAATGGGAACCATTTTGCTTTATACGGTAAATCATTTAAATCTTTTCCCTGTGCAATATATGCTTTTCGGAAACGATAATGACTAATAGCAATTCCGACCCATGCAATAAATCCGGACATTCCAGATGCATTTAATAACCAAATATATACAACACCGTCGCCAAATAAGGAAGCTAGGAAAGCGGCACAGCCAACTACTGAAGTTGCGATTAACGCGTTAACAGGTACGCCGCGGCTATTTAATTTACCTAAAAATTTCGGTGCTTTTCCTTGTCTTGCTAAATCCCAAAGCATACGAGCTGATGCGTACATACCTGAGTTACCAGCAGATAAAACTGCAGTTAAAATAACTGCGTTCATAACAGAAGCGGCAAATGCAACGCCTGCTTTTTCAAATACAAGTGTAAATGGACTTACTGTTACATCGCTAGCTGCAAGRCTTTCAGTYGTATATGGAATTAATAAACCGATAACRAGAATTGCWAARATGTAGAATAATARAATRCGCCAAAAGATTGAGCGAATTGCTTTTGGAATGCTACGCTCTGGATCGGCAGTTTCACCAGCAGCTACACCTAATAATTCAGTTCCTTGGAATGAAAAACCAGCAGCCATAAATACACCGATAATTGCCATAATACCACCGTTAAATGGTGCGTCTGCAACAGTAAAGTTTTTAAATCCAACAGGTTCGCCACCCATAATACCAAAAATCATCATAAATCCAACGATTAAAAAGATAATAACAGTAGCTACTTTAATAAGTGCGAACCAATATTCCGCTTCACCAAACCCTTTAACAGATAAGTAATTTAAAAGAAACATAATGACTAAACAAAGGCCACTCCAAATAAGGGAAGGTGTATTTGGGAACCAAAACTTCATAATTAATGTTACGGCTGCAAGTTCAGCGGCAATGGTAATTGCCCAGTTATACCAATAATTCCAGCCGAGTGCAAATCCAAGTGATGGATCGACAAATTTTGTCGCGTATGTGCTAAAAGATCCAGTGACAGGCATGTAAGCTGCTAATTCGGCTAAGCTTGTCATTAAAAAGTAAACCATAATTCCGATTGCCGCATATGCGACGAGAGCTCCGCCAGGCCCTGCTGTGTGAATGACACCACCGCTGGCAAGAAAGAGTCCGGTACCAATTGTACCGCCAAGAGAAATCATTGTAAGGTGACGAGATTTTAACCCGCGTCTTAATTCACCTTGTCCTTGTGTAGATTGAGTTTTAGAGGTAGCTTGATTCGTTGCGCTATTCATGTTCAACACTCCTTTTCTTGCAAGATTAGGAAGGAACGGGGAGAAAAATACAAAAAACCGCCAAAGGAATTTGGCGGAACGTTTCACAAATAACCACCCCATCATACCCTTCCGTTAAGATAGCACCCCACGTTTACACGGTACTTTGTAAACGTGACAGTTCTGTTCCTATTCGGAGACAGCCCCAGCTCGTACTTCCAGAGAAGAAATACAAACTTCGGCAGCATTTCCTTTCAAACGGAGTCGTTGACATTCTCTGTGTCTAAGCCGTTCTACTAATAAAAGCCGCAACCTCTACCTCATCGGATTGATGAGGATTTATTTATTGCTGTGATTTTTAATATATGGCAATTGTAATTAGTTTCTGAAAATATTGCAAGGAATTTTTGTAGGAAAATATCAAAAAAATCGGTTATTGTATAGGAAACGTTTTCGAAATTCCACCCGAACCTACTTGATATGTAAAAAATTAAGAAAAAATTGTTATACAAATGTTTCGCAAAAAGATATGGAAAATCCTCTAAAATTAAAAGAAAATTCAGAAAAAAATAAATTCGACACTGATTATAAGCAAAATAAAGTGTGCTAAAGAGATTAAAAAAGGTAAGCAAACTTATCATTTGCTTACCGTAGTATTTCACACCACTTTATAATTATTTCTGTTTTAAGGCAAAACCCGTTTTTGTCCAGTCGTATATCCAACGTTCTGTTTTGTAAGCTGGGAGTGATTTCTAACCGAAATGAAAAGTGCAATGATAACGACAAGACCCACTGCAATATAGGAAAGGTTAATAATTGTTGGATCCACTTTAAATGATGTAAGCAGTGTCCGGATATTTGTAAAAATAATCAGTCCACCAACGAGTACACCAAGTAAATGTGAAGGTACAATTCGTACTAACCATGCAGCAATTGGAGCGGCGATAATGCCGCCGAGCATAAGAGCAAATACCCAAAACCAGCTTACTTGTTCCCAGCCTAATGAAATGAAAAATCCAATAGTTGCAGCTAATGAGACAGGAAACTCACTCGTATCAACGGAACCAATGACTTTTCTTGCTTCATTTCCACGTGCGAGAAGTACTGGTGTAGTGATAGGTCCCCAGCCACCTCCACCAGTTGAATCAACAAATCCCGCAAACAATCCGAGTGGTATAAGTTGCTTACTAGACATACGTTTATTTGATTGGACAATTTGTTTTTGAATAATAAATCGTAATAAAATATAGACACCTAAAGTAAATAAAAAGATAGAAATGTACGGTTTAATTAAATCACCCGGTAAATTGCTTAAAAAACAAGCACCAACAAAAGCACCAATTGCACCTGGTAATGTTAGTCTGGAAACAGTGTATTTATCAACGTTTCCAAATCGAATATGAGATACGCCAGAAGCTGCAGTGGTAACAACTTCAGCTAAATGAACGGATGCGGAAGCGATAGCAGGTGCAATTCCAAACATTAATAATAATGAGGAAGACGTTACTCCGTAAGCCATTCCAAGTGCCCCATCAATCAGTTGAGCAAAAAAACCAATAATAGCAAAGACAATTAATTTTTGCATATAAAATCCCCCTGTAATAATAAATAAAAAGGCTCTTTTCTCGAGTGAGAAAAGAGCCTTTGGTTTTTCCAATCAGCTTAACGTTAATTTTTTTATTATTATAATGCATATTAATCTCATAAATCAACTAGGTTTTAAAAGTTTTTTAAATTGATTGAAATAACGGAATAGTTATATAATAAAAGGATGTAAATAAAGGGAGGGGAAAATTATGTTAGCATTTGATCATCTCGTTCATACCGTTAGGTGCACACCAAAGGAAGCAGAAAAGCGAATGGAGGAGCTTGGATTTCATACGGTACAGGGCGGAGAACATACAAACTGGGGGACATGGAATAGTTTATGTTATTTTGACTTATCTTATATTGAATTTTTAGCAGTGCAACATGAAGATACAGCGAAACAAGCGGATAATCCACTTGTTCAGGAAACTGTAGAGAAATTACGAGATAGAGAAGGAATGCTGCAAATTGCTCTTCGTACAGATCATATTGAAGAACTTGCGGTAAGGTTCATGGAAGAAGGGTTACAAGTTAAGGGGCCGTTTGAAGGAAAACGAATGAGAAATGACGGTCATCTTATCGAATGGAAAATGTTATTTGTGGAACAGGAAGATAGTGGACCGAAATTACCTTTCTTTATACAGTGGGAAGAATCTGATGAGAGTAGGAGATTCGATTTACAAGAAGTGGGCGTCATTGTCCCGCATAGCAACGAGGTAAAAGAAATTCAGACAATATACTATGCTGTGAAAAATGTACATGAAACCGTAGAAAGATGGAAGAAGATACTCGAAGTACAAGTAAGCCTTTCCGAAGTTCATAAAGAATGGAATGCGATTTGTCAAAGTGTATTGTTTGAAAATATAAATATTCAATTTTGTGAACCGATTGGTGAGGGCTTTGTACAAGAACAGTTAGTAAAACATGGAGAATATCCTTTTGCCGTTGAATTTCAAGGGACGAATAAGCAGAAGAACAAAACACATGTGTTAGGTAGCTCATACATATATTAATCGGGGGAATCAATGTGAATGAAGTGTTAATGGAATTAGAAAAACAATTAGATTGGCCTCGTATCGTAAAATGTACGGCTATTCCAAAAGGCTTTTCGCTTGATCAAAAGTATAAAATTGAACTAGCAAATAATGAACGTTATTTTATAAAAGTGTGTGATATTTCAAATCGTGAACGTAAGCTCGAAGAATATGAATATATGAGCCGTTTTGAATTATTAGAGGTACCAATGCCAAAACTGTTTTATTTCATAGATCTCGTTAAATTAAATCAATGTGTACAAGTATTTGAATGGATTGAAGGAGAAGACGGGAAAGACATACTTGGTAAATTGACTGAGAAGGAGCAATATTTAGCTGGAAAACGGGCGGGAGAAGCATTAAAGACAATTCATACAGTGAAGAAAAAGAATGTAGAAGAATCTTGGGGAACAGCTCGATGGAATAAATATGAGAGATATTTGCAAGCATTAGAAGAATATAAGACTGATTTTATTGATCTGAAATCGGTGTTACTCTTTGTAGAAAATCATAAAAATTTATTACAAGGTCGTCCTATCGTATTTTTACATGACGATTTTCACCCAGCGAATCTTATGCTTCATCATAAAGAATTTCGTGCTGTCATTGACTTTGCTAGATTTGATTTTGGAGATCCCATTCATGATTTTTATAAGATGGCTTTATTTACAACTGATATAAGTGTACCATTTGCAGTCGGGCAAGTTCACGGGTATTGTGATGGTGAGCCGCCACTTCATTTTTGGAAATTATATGCATTGTATGCAGCGATGATATTTCCAGCGGATATTGTATGGACAAATCGAATTACGCCTAACTTAGTAGATGAAATGAAAATGAGGTTAAGAAGAATCTTAGAAGAACATAATAATTTTACTTCCTATATTCCAAATTGGTATAAATCTGCTAATAAAGATATAATGAATGTAGAATAATGGAGGTGTACATGTGGATAAAATAGCGGTTATTTCAGATATTCATGGTAATATTCCTGCTTTAGAAGCTGTTCTTGAAGATATCAAATTAAGAGGGATAGAACGTATTATGTGCTTAGGAGATTTGGTAGGGAAAGGGCCACATTCTAGTGAAGCGATTGAGGTCATTCGGAAAGAGTGTAAGCATGTTGTAATGGGAAATTGGGATGATTTTATTACAAGACCTAGTGAATTTGAGACTTTACAATGGCATCAAAAACAATTATCAGAAGAACAATTGAATTATTTAAGGGAATTACCATTTTCAATTGAGTTCATAATGAGTGGGAAATTAATTAGAATGTTCCATGCATCACCTAGAAGCTTATATGAAAGAGTTCAGCCGGGAGCTCCGAGCGAACAACGTATAAGTTTATTTGAAAATAGTGATCTTACAGAAAATATTGAAGGTGAACGAGAGCCTGATGTYGTTTGYTACGGWGAYRTTCATCARGCKTATGTGCAAAATTTTAGAGGGAAAACRTTATGTAATGTCGGGAGCGTAGGTAATCCGCTTGAGATTACACAAGCTTCTTATTTGATTTTTGAAGGTGTATATGGCCAAAAAGAGGCAGCAAGTTTCTCAATTCAACTTGTTCGCGTTCCTTATGATATAGAGCTTGCGATCCGATTGGCTAGAGAAGAAGAAATGCCTGAGATTGATGCGTACATACAAGAATTGACGACAGCTAAGTATCGGGGATTAAAGTAGAATTAGACAAAATATATTCGATAAATCAGTATACAGTTCTGGATAAATACTTGAAAATATTAAATATAGGGGAGATTCAAAAATGATTATTTCGAATATTTAAAACAGGAAGTCGGATGAATGATAGGGAGAGGAATTATAACTTCTAAATAGAGAGAATTAAAGGCTAGTAGCTAGATTTTTCATTACGAATTGGAGAAATCCTTAAATGTTTATATCAATAAGTATTTGTAATGCTAATTTTTCATATTATGGATACTGAATATGAAATTATTTCTTTAAATACTGTTCTTAAAAATAAAGGGATTGAATCTTCCTTATTAAGAAAAGGAAAAGAAATAGTGAAATCATTGGATACAATGGTTTTGCTCTAAATAGACAGGGTTAGAAATCCTAAGGTTAGGTCGACAGCTAATGTCTGTATTCAAAAGGTGTATAGTAACTCTAATCAATTATGAAATATTCTAAAAGCTAAAAATTAACGAGGGAATAGAGATGAAAATACAATTAAAGGCGGATTTAATGTTACTAATGGTTGCATTTTTTTGGGGTGCATCCATCTTACTTACAAAAGTTGGCCTCAATTACATGCAAGAATATAATTTAATATCATTACGTTTTATTATTGCTTTTCTTTTGTCGGGTATAGTGTTTTATAAGCATTTAAACAAAATTGATTTTAGAACTATTAAATATGCTTTTATATTAGCTGCTATCTTGTTTATCGTTTATATTTTTGCGACTTTTGGTACAAAGTATACATCGGTTTCTAATGCTGGTTTTTTAATGAGTCTTACAGTGATATTTATTCCAGTATTATCATCTATCTTTTTAAAACAAAGACCTGAAAAAAAAGTTATATTGGGAGTTGTTTTAACAATAGTAGGGATAGGATTATTAACATTAAATAGCCAATTAAAAATAGGTTATGGCGATATATTATGTATTCTATGTGCTCTATTTTATGCAGTCCATATCATCATTACTGGAACAATAACTAAGAAGGTTAATTCAATTAGCCTTGGAGTTTTACAACTTGGTTTTGTCGGTCTATTTAGTATTATTTTCTCAATGTTTATGGAAAATCCTAAACTTCCTAGTACTGTTGAATCATGGTTTTCGATCTTAGTATTAAGCATATTTTGTACAGGAATGGCTTTCATTGTTCAAATCATTGCACAGAAATATACGAGTCCTACACATACAGGTCTTATTTTTTCATTAGAACCTGTGTTTTCAGCAGGCTTTGCTTTCTTTTTCACAGGTGAAACTCTCACAGTTAAAGGTTATTTAGGTGCAACTCTTATATTATTAAGTGTAGTAATCGCTGAACTAGATTTTAAAAGTTTATTAAAAACAAATTATAGAAAAAATATAGGATAGATGTTTTTTAGAATACGTTCAAGTTGAGAATATTCATTTATATCATTTTAGCTTATATAAATCAGATTTACTTTTGATAAGTAGTTTTATGCTAATAGTTAGTGTTTGTAGCAAATATGATATAATTTTTATAGCAATAAAAATCAACGATAAGATTTCTCAATATTCCGCAAATATCTAACTGAGGTAGACTATTTTTGAAAAAATGTGCTTATGAATTTTTAAAAATAAAAACTTTAAGTAAATAATATTTGATTATAGTAACCAAAAGGTGTTTTCACGTCTAGAAAGCACCTTTTCAGTCCACAGTTATTTGTTATAGTTTCATACTTGTTTTCATAGTATAAAGCATTTTTCATGGAGCATTAATGCTCCATGAAAAGTGTTTTTTTATTTTTGACAAAATTCGATAGCGGTATGTAAACGAGAAATTCCGTCCTCTATTTGATTGATATTTACTTTCCCATACGATAACCGAATATAGCCATCTTTTGCTCCAAAAATACTGCCAGGCATAAAGGCTACTTGCTGTTTTAAACTTTGTATTATAAGCTGTTTTTCGTTAATAGGCTCCTTTAATTTTCCCCATATGTAAATCCCACCATTAGGATTTGAAAAAGAAATCTTATCTTGAAGATAATAATCTAGGGCATCGACAATGACATCTCTTTTTTGTGCTAACTGATTGCGTAATTGTGTTATATGCGTATCAAATGGAACAGTTTCAAAAAATTGCTGCATGAGCCATTGAGGAAATATACTCAGTCCTAATTCCATTTGATGCCGTGCATCTGATAACCGTTCTACTACTGACTGTGGAGCAACAAGCCAACCGATACGAAGGCCAGGTGCAATCATTTTGGATAGTGAATGCACATAGATGACGGTTCCATTTTCATCAATGGATTTTAAAGTAGGGCAAGGCTGTTTATTTTCTAATGTTAATAAACTAGATGGATCATCCTCAACGATTGGAATACGTAGGTCTGCGCATAACGATAAAAGTTTTTTTCTTCGATTTGGATGAAGCATCGTACCTGTTGGGTTTTGGAAATTTGGATTTAAAAAAATCATTTTAATTCGGTGCTTTCGATATAGTTCATGCACATCTTCAGGATTCACTCCATGTTCATCAACAGGTAACGGGAAAATACGAATCCCCGCTGATTGGAAGAGGGGCAATGAGTAACAATGTGAGGGGCTTTCAAATGCTACCGCATCACCTGGGTTTAATAAGCATTGAACGATAAGATGAAGCGCTTGTTGGGCCCCAGAAGTAATCATAATCGATTGTTCTGTTGCTTCAATTTTTAGATAATCTCTCATATATTTCGCTGCCGTTTGTCTTAATGGTAGATAGCCTTGTGGATGATCATAGCTAAGTGATTGCGTTAAAGGTTGCTCACGTAAAATATTTTGTAACTGTTCATGAGGAAACAGGTTACAACCAAGCTCTCCATTTGCGAAATCAATTATATTTTCATTTTGCTGGACTTGCTCTCGAATATGTCGAAGTAGTGGTAAATTCGGTAAAAAAGTACCACCTTCTACGAATCCTCTCCAGTTCGGTGTTAATGTTGGAGAAACGCCCCACATATGTGTACTTACACGTGTACCTCTTCCAGTTGTGCTGTCCACAATTCCCATAGCACGCAGTTCATTATAAGCAGTTGTAACAGTACTTCGGTTTACATTTAGTTGGATTGCTAGTTTTCGTTCCGAAGGGAGAAAACTACCAGGAGGAAGCTCTCCATACATAATACGTCTTTCAATAAAATCAACAACTTGTTGATAAATCGGAATCTTGCTGTCATTATCTAACTTCCATTCCATGTATAACGTCCCCTTATTCTTTATCTAGTTTCATTATAACAAATTGGCTGGGTGAAAAAACAGCCAATTGGACGGTGTGGTATCCAGCCAATTTTACTATGCTAAGATAGTGGAAGGGGAGATTCGGATGAAACGATGGCAAATGGAATGGCTCCTAATAGCAGTTGCTTTAGTATGGGGAGCGAATTATACAATTGGAAAATATGGAGTGGCGTATATGTCATCCATTCAATTTAATAGTTTACGATTTTTAGTTGCATCTCCGGTATTATTATTGATTACATTTTTTATGGAACGATCGCTACGAATTGAGAGAAAAGATTGGTTAAGGTTACTAGTCGTAGGTATAGTTGGCACTACACTTTATCAAACATTATTTATGTTATCTGTAAAATATACATCAGCAACAAATGCGTCACTATTAATTGCGATGTCACCTATTTTTACAGGGATTTTAGCAGTGTTACACAAACAAGAACGTTTTTCGATGAAGATTCAAATTGGTTCTTTATTATCCTTTAGTGGGGCAGCACTTGTTTTATTAACAGGGCATACGAATCAATCTACATATGAGTATGCTTGGCTTGGAAATCTAATTGGATTAGTTGCTGCGATTGCTTGGGGTTGGTATCCAATTCTTGCACAGCCACTTATTACAAAATATTCGGCAATGCGAGTAACTTCTTGGTCTACATTAATTGGTATTGTGCCACTTGTCGTATATTGTTTATGTAACGTAAGTACACTGACATGGCCAACAGATACATTAAGCTGGGGATCATTAGGTTATTCGATTGTATTTGCAACGGTCTTTGGACTAGCGATGTGGTACGTTGGTATTAGCAAAATCGGTTCAACAAAAGTAATGGTATATATGTATCTTGTCCCATTGTTTGCTGTCATTTTTGCCGCAGTAATAATTGGAGAAAGAATAAATACGATGCAATTAGTCGGCGGATTCGTTATCTTTATCGGTTTATATGTTGTGAAAAAAGGAGCTGTAAAAAAGCCAGCTCTCAATTTGAAAAAAGTAAGTTAATGTTAAAATGACCTCTTTCTGTAGAAAGGGGCCGTTTTCATTTTAGGAATGACAAGGCTTGTTTCACTGCCCACTGCTGATGTTCGTGCATAAGTAGATTTTGGGTATTTATTGTTTTAGTAGAAACGGTTATTAAAATTTATGAGAAAATGAAGTGAGAGGATACAGAGGAATAATTTTCAATTCCCCCAAAACGCATTGATTATGTAAGAGGTGTTTTGGGGTGAGCGTGCAAAATGAAAATACATAATAATGCAATGAAAATGTGCAGAGATGATTGCATAAAAAAAGGTTTGTCAAGGCGACTAAACCAATGATAATGATGCTCTAATCAAAATGTTTCATTCCTTTTGTACTAAATTAAATTTAAAAATTCATATAAATGAAACAACACCATTTTAGTTATAGATGGTGTTGTTTATGTTTGTTTAAGCAATTATTCATTACAAAATGAAAATGATTGTTTACATTTTTTTGGTAATCATTTACAATGGTGATAGAAAATGAGGAAAGGGAAATTGTGATGCTTGAAAACAGAGTTAGAGAATTACGGGCACGATTTAGGTGGACTCAGCAAGACTTGGCCGATGCAGTTGGAGTGACAAGGCAGACAATCGGATTAATTGAAAAAGGTGATTATTCTCCATCTGTCACTATGGCGTTAAAAATAGCTGCTGCGTTTCATGTTACTGTAGAAGATGTTTTTTATTTAAAAGGAGAGGAATGATTATGATGAAACATATTTTGAAATCTCCGCTTATAGGCGCGAGTTTATTTGTATTAATCATTGCATTTTTACTGTTTTCTCTTATGAACACACAGGTCGTTCTGGCTAGACTGTGTTTTGGGATTTTGGTAATGTTTACTTTTTTGTGGTTCATTCTTACAAAGCTTTATAATCGAAGGAATTCTGATGATAAGATTAGACTATTTGGATTTACACCGTCCGAATTTCGTGAAATAGATGAAGGTCAACAATGGGTAACCTATAAGGCTTGCAGGAATGTATATATGTACTATAGCTTTGCACTTCCAGTAACGGCGGGAGTTTGCTTCCTCTTTTCTCATAATATTCTTGTTCCGTTTATGTGTATTGGTGTACTGGGTGTAGGTCAATACATTGTCTATTGGTTAACTACCATTCGTGTTTTAAATCGCATTTAATCTGAACAAAAAAGGAGGGGAAACAGGTATGTTGGAGTGGGCTCAAAATGCAGGTGAATTATGGCAATATGTAGTTTTATTTTTATTAGCTTTTGCGCCATGGATGGATGTGTCTATCGTTGTACCACTCGGTATCGCATGGGGATTACAACCATTTGCAGTAGGACTTACGGCGTTTGCAGGGAATCTTATCTTGGTTCTATTACTAGGCTTCTTCTTTAAGCAGTATGCAAAATGGCAAACAGCAAGAAGGTTAAAAAAAGGTATAACAACACCTTCTAAAAAGGAAACTAGATCAAGACGAATATGGGAACGATATGGTATTCCAGGTTTGGCACTGCTAGCTCCAATTCTTGTAGGAACTGATATTGCAGCCGTATTAGCTTTAACATTTGGATCTAACCGGACACACGTCATTAGTTGGATGACGGTCAGTCTAGCAGTATGGACACTTATTTTTGTAGTTGCTTCGATGTATGGATTTAGCTTTTTAAATATTATTTAGTTTAATAGGAAGAGTTTATCCCGCATTAACGGACAGTAACACTCCTACCTCAAAATTCAGCGAAGGCAAAGAAGTTAGGTGGGAGATGAACTGTCCGTAAAAGCCCGATTCGTTCAACTAATAATCAGTGGGGGATGAAGAAAACCCCCACTGATTAAAGTTTCACTTTATGTAATATAAAATCGTTCACTCTTGTACAGAAGTGACTTTTGGTGACAAAAATAATAGAGCGCATAAGATTGCGCTCATATACACTAAGTTATTCCGTATAAACGTTGATTGTTACAGAAGTGACATATGTTTATTTTATCTTATATTAACAGGTCACTTCTATATATTTTTGATAGATCGAACTGGCCACTACTGTATCTAAAAAAGCTACCCCAACAGATTTAAATAAAGTAATTTCATCAGAGTTTGTTCGTCCTTGTTTATGTCCTAAAATAATATCGCCAAGCTCACTGTATACATTTGAAAAATCCCATTCGTTTTTTTCACTCGCAATCAAGAAATCTCCAGCTTCGTGCTGAACTCCTTCTAGTGTATCTACAATAATTTTATCGCTACGCTGTAATGTTGTGAAATCGAGTTCTTGCATATGAGGTTGATAAGACCCAATTCCATTAATATGAGTACCGGGTTTTAAGTGTTTTCCATCAAACACAGGAGTAGTTGAAGTTGTACTACAAATAATAATATCTGCTTCCATAACAGCATCATCAGCTGATTCTATAATCTCAATTGTTCCGTTCCAATTTGGATACAAGGAGAGTAAATGATTTTTAAATTCAAAAGCTTTTTGTATTGTCCGATTAACGAGAAGAATACGAGTTAGAGAACGAACTTCCATAACAGCTTGTATTTGTCCAAGTGCTTGAGCACCACAGCCGATGACAACGCAGACGCTAGAATCTTGACGAGCGAAATGTTTTGTTGCAATACCGCTCATCGCTCCCGTACGAAGTGTTGTTAAATAGGAAGCTTCAATTGTTGCGACATGCTCACCAGTATTCGTTTCTGTTAAAACAATCAAGCTTTGTAGTGCTTTTTTTCCTTTTTGAGTATTTTTAGGGAAGATACTAACGATTTTTGTAGATGCAAATTCGATTGGGGCTACATAAGAAGGCATATAAAGAGAGTTTGCATCTTCTTGAGAGTGTTGTATATTCAGCCTTACTGGTGTTGTAATTTCGTTGTTCATATAATACTGGAATGCCTTTTCTACATCTTGTAAGCAGTCTTTCATTTTATAAATATCTTTTACCATTTCTTCTGTAATATGAATCATTTAGATCATCCTCCTTTTTAATAGAAGAGGGGGAGTTGAAAATCCCCCGATTGACTTAGGCTTGTACATCTTGATTTTGTATATTCTCTGCGATCTGCTTCGTTGAAACGGCAGCGATCGCAATTAAAGAAATACAGCAAGTTAGTACAATATATAAAGCTACTGGAATCCAAGAATTGTTATAAATATTCATGGTCATGAAAGATATAGCAGCAGTTCCCAGTAACATTCCAATTGTAACACCCGTTTGAGGAATACTACCAAAAAATCCTTTTCTTTCCTTCGGTGCATATTCTACAGCTAATAACAATGCACCGCCCCATTCTCCACCAATTCCTAATCCTTGGATAATTCTTAGTAATATTAAAAGAATAGGAGCTAGTATACCGATAGTTTCATATGAAGGAAGCAAACCAATGCATACTGTCGCCCCTCCCATGAGAGATAGTGTTAACACAAGTGTCTTTTTCCTTCCAATTTTGTCACCAATATGACTGAAAATAATGCCTCCAAGTGGACGGATAAAAAATGGAATACCAAAAGAAAGATAAGAAAGCATAAGTGCGACAAGAGGATCCTCGTTTACAAAAAACAATTTGTTAAATACAAGTGCGGCGGCAGTTCCGTATAAGAAGAAATCAAACCATTCGATAGAACTACCAATTAAACTAGCGATGAGTGCTTTTCTTTGGACAGAACTTTGTTGTTGCATAAATTCACCTCTTTTAATTTATTTTTCTAACTATTATGAATATTTTATATAAAAATGATTTTTATGTCAAAATTTGAAGATGGAAGGAAGTAATACAATAAGTAGCAAATATTATAAAGAGTTGCTTTTTATTAGGATGTTACGGTTCTATGTATAGAAAATAGTAGAATGAGAGGGAGAAAAATGAAAGTTAGAAACATACAAGTGGAAGATTATGTCGCAATTCATGCTGTAATTAACGAATGGTGGGACGGGAGAAATATGGCGGATATGCTGCCAAAGTTATTCTTCGTTCATTTTCAAGAAACGAGTTTTGTCATTGAAGAGGATGGAGAGATGTTAGGGTTTTTATGTGGATTCTTATCGCAAACATATGCCGATGAAGCATACGTTCATTTTATTGGAGTGAATCCAAAGTATCGAAGAAAAGGTATAGCTTCTGCGCTCTACAGCTATTTTTTCGATGCAGCTCGCGCAAATGACCGTCACATTGTAAAAGCGGTAACCTCTCCAGTAAATAAAAAATCAATTCAATTTCATCAGGATATTGGATTTGAAATTGAAACAGGTGATGGAGAAGTGAATGGGGTATCGGTACATTTAAATTATGATGGGAATGGGGGGAGTAGGGTATTGTTTATGAAGAGGCTATAAATAACGATAAACTATGTTAAGGAGGGGTATTATGAAAACTTTCATTTACATGGTGAGACATGGTGAATCACCAAAAATAGAAGAAAATGAAAGAACAAGAGGCTTAACTGAAAAAGGGGAATTAGATACTTATCGAATAACTGATATATTACAAGGGAAGGGTATTGATGTTTTTGTTTCAAGCCCATACCATCGATCCATCCTAACGATTCAGGGATTAGCTAAACATTTAGGGCAAGAAGTTATAGTATTTGAAGACTTGAAAGAGAGAATTTTTTCTGCTGAAGACAAGCGAATATCTGATAAGGAATTATTGCCTTTGTTACAGAAGTCGTTTTCTGATCCAAACTTTGCTTTAAAGGGAGGGGAGTCTAATGCAGTTTGTCAGAAACGAGCTATAAAAGTTTTCAAAGAATTATTAAAGACTTATCGAGGGCAAAAAATAGTATTAGGCACTCATGGAGCTGTTATGACTTTGATGATGGGGTATTATGACAGTCAGTACGATTTGAATTTTTTACTACATACATCAAAACCAGATATATACAGAATGGAATTCAATGGTGAGGAATTGGAGGAGGTTAAAAGATTGTGGAAATAAAGTGAAACTTAAAGGTCTCCCCTTACCAAGGGGAGACCTTTAAGTTTAATTGCCCTTGATAAAATGGCATGCTGTTTAATTAAAGGTGGAGACTATTATGTTGAGCAATTTTCACCTGAAATACTTGGAACATACAAAAATGAAGTTGAGCAAGTATTAAATGATTATTATTAAAAAGATGGTGTTCCTCGTGTGAAAATGAAAGTAGTTAGAATAGTGGAGAACAAAGTAGAAATATTTGAATAAAAGATGATTTTTTGGTTATCCCTATGTTATTTGCAAAAAAGGCGTGTGTTTATATGCATACGCCTTTTTTGCTTCTGTTTTTAATGCTAATTAGTACGTTAAATTCTTGTGAATTACAATGCTATTCAGTCGGTTATTTTGTAATTCTGAACCGAACTAGTTAATGAATCAGTAGCCTCTTTTTCTATATGAAATGTTAGTGTTTCTTTTCTGATTTCCAGTTTTGTTTTTTTAGAACGATTAAGGGAAATGAATAGAATAGTAATATGAGCCCTGTAATCCATATACCAAACGGATACAGACTAGGGAAAAATAAACTAGGGATACTATGTAAATCGTTCGGGTAGTATCCTACACCGACAGGGGGAATTTAATTTTTTCGTCATCCCCATAACTTTTTAAGTAGGAAAATCGTTAAATTAAATGAATGCTAATTTTATAGATTATTAAAATGAATGGGGGAAAATTATGAAGGTCCTTATATTAGGAGGTACGCGTTTTTTAGGAAGAGCTTTAGTAGAAGAAGCATTGAAAAGAGGGCATGAAGTCACCTTATTTAATCGTGGCACGAATAAAGATGTATTTCCTGAAGTAGAGCAGTTAACAGGCGATAGAGACAGTGATGTATCATGTTTAGCAAATCGAAAATGGGATGTTGTAATGGACACATGTGGATTTGCTCCTCATCAAATTAAAAAAATTGCTGCTGTACTTGGAGATAACATCGAACATTATACATTTATATCAAGTATCTCTACTTATAAAGATTGGATTCCATTTCATATTAAGGAAGACTATCATGTACAGTCTATGCCGTCTAAGGATAAGTTGAAAGCGGTTGAGGATGGGAAAATATCTCCTTACGAGTATTATGGAGCACTTAAAGTTTTATGTGAAGAAGAAGCAGAAAAACATTGGCCGGGGCGTGTTTTGCATATAAGAGCAGGGCTTCTTGTTGGACCATTTGACTATTCAGATCGACTCCCGTACTGGGTTCAGCGTGTAGCACAGGGTGGGGAAATAATGGTGCCAGGGCGTTCAGACCGTCCTGTTCAACTGATTGACGTGAAAGATGTGGCAACCTGGGCATTCGATATGGCAGAAAACAGAAAAGTAGGCAAGTTTAATGTAACAGGGCCGAATAATGAATTGACGATAGAAGAACTATTAAATACTTGTAAAGCAGTAACAAATAGCGATGCTGAATTTGTATGGGTAGAAGAACAATTTTTAATTGAGAATAAAGTAAAGCCATGGACGGAGTTGCCTTTATGGATTCCTGAAAATTTTCCACTAGAAGGAGAGACAGAACCGTGGAAAGGTAGTTTTTTCATCAGTATAGAAAAAGCTGTTAACGCTGGTCTTTCTTTTAGACCTATTGAAGATACTATTTGTGATGTGTATCTATGGGAGAAATCGAGGCAGGATACAGAACGAAAAGCAGGTATATCCAGAGAAAGAGAGGCGGAATTGCTAGAGGTTTGGTTTCAGAAGGAGAAATTATGATGAGAGTATATACTCATCAAGCTGAGAAAAAATTTGCAAGGAAATAGATTCTGCTAGATTGGGAGTCCAAAAGATCTGATATGATTGTGTAATAAAATTTAGATTTCAAAAAAATATTTTGCCCCGTCTTAAAATTAGACGGGGTTATAYGTATTTGGAGATTCAAAATTTAGTGCGTGTGCTTTCGATTTTAGAAAAGTTAATATTTTCAAAAAAATATACTTGAATGAAGTATATATTTTTGTTAAATTTATCTTATGGATAGAACAAGTTTAATTAAAGGTCATTTAGAGATGTGTGTGTTATCTATTTTGTCAAAGGGAAAAAGCTATGGATATGAAATTATGAAGGAGTTAGAAAAACACAATTTAAAACTGAAAGGAGTAGGAAGCATTTATCCGATTTTGACCAAGCTTAAAGATCAAGAATGGGTTCATACTTACCGTGAAATGACAGAAAGTGGTAAGGTTAGAGTTTATTATGAAATTAATGAACAAGGGGAAATGTATCTTCAGAAAAAAATCAACGAGTGGTTGGAATTACAACAAGATATAAAATCCCTACTGCAAAGTGATTTGAAGGGAGAGCATTTGGAATGAACATGAATTTGACCAAGGAAGAAAAACGGTTTGTAAAAGAAGTTCTGGAAGAATTAAAACAATATCAAGTCAGTTCAAAGAACAGAAGAATCATTAGGCAGCAGCTTTTAGAGCATATACAAGAATGTCGTGAACACGGCCAAGATAGTCTAAAAGATTTAGGAAATACAACAACATTTGTTAAAGATTTTTTAGAAATGAATGGAATAGATCTTCATTCTGAAATAAAACAGATACGAAAATCAAAAAATAGAACAGGAATTTTATTTGTGAGTGGATTCCTTACTTCCATCGTTACCTACCTCACTTCACAACTCTTACTATCTATGTTTTTAACAGAATCATTTAACCCACTACATACTAATAATTCGTTTGACTATAATATTTTGTATCACATAGCAGATAATTCTTGGTGGAATTCCTTACTAATGATTACTAGCATTTCAATTTCCTTACTAATCTCTATGTTGGTAGTGTTTCGTATACGAAAAATAAATATTAGTAGGTGAAACTTTATATGAAACTACTAAAATTCACTATGATTTTAATTTGCTTATTATTTAATGCATGCACTTTATTCCTATCAGCCTCAAAAGTCTCCGCAGAACAAGATATGAAAGATACTATAGACAACTATGTAGAAGCTTTTTTAAAGGAACATCGAATTCCAGGAGCTTCGATTGCTATTGTTCATGGAAATGATTTGTATTATTCAAAAGCATGGGGTGTAACGGGAGAAACTGAAGAAAGAGTAACGATTGAAACTCCCTTTACTATTGGATCGATAAGTAAATCATTAACAGGTTTAGCCATAATGAAATTAATGGAAGAAGGTACCGTTCACTTAGAAGATCCAGTCCAAAAATATATTCCGTGGTTTGCACTTAAAGATAAAGAAGCAACATCAAAAATAACAATTAAACATTTGCTTACCCATTCAAGTGGAATTAGTACTTATTCGGGTTTATCAATATCAGATAAAGAATCTAAAGGTTTCAATGCTATAAAAGACAATGTGAAAAGTCTATCAAACGTTACACTTACCGCTTCACCCGGAGAAAAATATCAATATAGTAATGCCAATTTCTTAATTCTCGGTGCTCTTATTGAAGAGGTTACCAATCAAACATATTCTGACTACATGAAGCAGGAAGTATTTTTACCATTAGGTATGAAGAATGCAGCAGCTGATTATGATACTGCATATAAAAAAGGATATTTAGGTGGCTATCAGTCATGGTTTGGAATCCCTCGGAAAAGTTCGGTAACTTATGATAATGGAGGAGCACCATATGGGTACATAACGGCAAGTGCAGAAGATATGATTCAATACATTAAATTTCTTAGCCGACAAGAGAATGACAATTTTTTAACTGAAAATACTAGGAATCTTTATGTATCACCTCATCTTCAAACCGGTGAAAACCGCTTCTATGGCCTAGGGGTAAGAATCACAAATCCAGATTCTGAGGAGAAAATGATATGGCATTCAGGTTCAACCCCTGATTCACATGCAGAAATGTTTTTTATACCAAAAACAGGTTGGGGCGGCGTGATTCTTACCAATAAAAATCATATTCTAGAAGAAGAGGCGCTTTCATATTTGAAGCAAGGTATTATAAATATAATAAATGGAAATGAACTAGTTGATATACCTTCAAATACTCCAATTGTTCAACTGATTACATTGGGGATAATTTGCTTGCTTTTTATCATGCTTATTTATCTATTGGTAAAGATGAAATCAAAAAAATTTCGTAAAAGAAGTATAGGGTGCATTTCCGGTATCATTTTCTTAGTGCTATCTATTGCTACAATTCCAGTACTAATTTATAGTACGGATTCTCCATGGCATGCGATTTTTGTGTTTTCTCCAGATTTAGCTTATTTATCAATTGGAGTAGTTATTCTTTTTGCACTTAATGGATTGTTTTCTATCATCATCGCTTATAAACAAAATTTACAAGTAAAATATTTTAATAGTTAAATTTCAAATCATATGAAGGTGGCACATAATAATGGATCTTACATTCAAATTAGAGAAAACTTGTTTTAACTACCGAGTTGGTGCAATATGCAAACAAGAAAATAAAATCCTCATGATTCAAAATGAAGGGGAAGATTTCTGGTATATACCAGGCGGACGAGTGCAGATGCTAGAAAGCAGTGAAACGGCAGTGAAAAGAGAGCTTAGAGAAGAGCTAGGAGTAAATGTTGATGTGAAAAAACTGTTATGGACGGCTGAAAATTTCTTTACATATGATACGCATCAGTTCCATGAAATTAGTTTTTATTATGAAGTGAACTTGCTTGAGTTGCCTGCAAAAGGAGAGGATACTTTTGTTCTTGAAGAAGACGGCAGAAGGTATGTATTTCAATGGGTGCTATTAGAACGAATAAGTGAATATAACTTGAAACCGGACTTTCTAAAAGATAAAGTGAATGATTTGCCTATTCATATTGAACATATTGTTAGGAGTGAGTAAAAAGAGATAGAAAGACGGAAATGGGGATTTTACTTATAACTAATAGGGGTATTGTGGAAAAAATACTAAGGGAAGTATAAGCTTACAAATTTTGTATCAAAAACAGTGTTCCTAAATATGGAATAATAGTATGATAGAAGAGAAGCACAAGAAAAACGGGGGGACCACTATGATTACATTGCAGCAGAAGTTGGAGCAGTATACACACATATATACACAGTTGAAGGGAGAACTAAGGTGGAAAACTAGTGATTCTCGGACTGGGATGATGATTGCCGCTATGTATGCAGGCAGCGATAAGCCGTTTGATCTTGGGCGGTTTTTAGAAATTAGTAATTATATTAAGGATCAGGTAGGGATGTTTTCCTATTTGAAGTCYTATCATCGCTTTGTGGTKGCMGCAACATTAGATATTCACTTTACAKATTACAARGAAGCKTTTCARCAGTTTYTAGAYTTATATGAACRATTGGTCGCTGGTGGCTTTAGCCGGAGTATATTYACTTATCTGGCAGCAGCAGTGCTTTTACCAGAAGACAATGGACAGCATGACACACGCATTCAGCGGTCGCTGCAAGTATATAAACGCATGAAAGAGGATCACTTCTTTCTTACAAGTACAGATGATTACCCGCTCGCTGTTTTACTAGCAGGACAATCAGAGAAAGTAGAGACGCTTATGGATCGAGTGGAACGTCTCTACCAGAAGCTGGCGGCAGCTGGTATGTACAAAGGAAATAATCTTCAATTTTTAAGTCATATTCTTTCTCTAAAGAAGGATGTCAGTGAAGATATTTTAGTAGCACGATACACAAACATATGGAATCTGCTAAAGCAAGAAAAGGTAAAAGTGAAACAGATGCATTATCCGGCTATCGGGCTACTAGCGTTGCTTGAGGATAGAGAGAAAGAAGTTCATTCTATTCGAGCATTCATTGAAAAACTGCAGGGGGACAAATTATTCCGCTGGCATACGGATGCAAATATTCTGATTGCCATCCAACTGTTCGTAAGTCAGAAAGGTGCGGAAAGTCACGCTGCCAACACAGGTTTACAAACAATGATAGAGGTTCTCATACAGGCGCAGCAGGCAGCTATGATAGCAGCAATTACCGCTTCCTCTGCAGCAACCTCTGCCAGCAGTAGTTCATAACGTACAATGTGCTACATGAACGCTATATGTAGGATTTCCCAAAAAGGGTTACATACATCATGCTTAACTCAAAAGTCGATTGTCTGCTGACAATCGATTTTTTCAGTTTATCCCGCTATTTTAGGACAGTAACACTCTCACCTCAAAATTCAGCAGATGCAAAGAAGTTAGGTGGGAGATGAGCTGTCTGTAAAAGCCCCATTGGTTCAACTAATAATCAGTGGGGGGAACCACTGATTATTAGTTTCACTTTATGTTAAATTAATAAGCACGAAGCACATGCAATAAATAATCTTTTCGATTAAGTGGATTATAGTCTACTCGTTTTCGTGATGGGAAATTTGATTCGATTTTACTATATCCGCAAGGTCTAGCGATAAAGACACCTTCGCCTTCAGTAAAAGAATGTAGGCCACGCTTAAAGTTCTCTGTTTTGGCCATCGGCAGAGTTCCTGTTAAATAAAAGGAATTGTTATGCAGTACAGGGTCTTTAAAAGTAGCGTGTATTGCCGATAATTTATACATTGCTGTGCTAATTGAATTTGTTGGTACTGTTAATTCAAATTCATTTACTGGTTCGTATACATTTGTTCCAGCTTGCTTTAAAGCATCCATCAAGACAAGAGGTGTTAGTTTTCTAAAATCACCAGCTGTAGTTACCGGACTTGCATAACCGGTATGGGTTAATGTTACGGCAATGTCAGTGACTTCCCATCCATATAAGCCTTGTTTTAACGTTTGGAATACAGTGTCTTCAATAGCTTTATGAAATGCTAAAGGCAATGAGCCAAGCTCGACTTCTAAGTTATAAGTGATACCAGAACCTGGTGCACCAGGTTTCATGTGAAAACCAATTGTTGCATAGAAAGGGTTATTCTTTTCACCCATTATTTCTAGTGCATTTCCGATTCCAATTGGCTTTTCTATACATACAATTCTTGTGTCTGAGAAAGAAACATTTAAATTATATTTTTCCTGTAAAGTTGTTTCAATCACTTCTTTTTGAACTTCACCAAAAAGCCGAATATAGATTTCATTGTGAATATCATCTTTCACTACTTTTATAAGTGGATCTTCTTCTGAGAGTTCTACGAGTGCTTGATATAGGTTGTGATTTTTCCCTTTTGGCCGTGCTTCAATTGCAGCTTCCATTTGAGGTTCTGCAAAGTGAATATCTTTCATTTTATCTGACCATTCACCGATCACGTCACCGATTCTAATGTCGCTAAGCCCCCATACTTTACAAAATTCTCCCGTTCCAGCAGTAGGGGATTGAATAGCACTTCCATTATGAAATATATGAAGCTTTTTGATTTTTTCTTTGTGTGAAAGGGTCTTTAAGTCACTTTGTTTTCGATTAATATCAACATATTTTCTTACGTGTAAACAACCTGAGAATATTCGTACGTAAGCAATTTTTTCCCCGGTAAGTTCTCTTTCGATTTTAAAAACAATACCAGACAAAGGTGTATTTATATCATTGCCACAATCATTTTGGGGAATCATTACTGAAATACTTTCGAGTAATTCAGTGATTCCTATTCCAGTCATTGCTGAACCGAAAAAGATTGGATATACATTTGCATGCTGAATTTGATCCCATAATTCATTTCTTAAAGTGGCTGTAGTTAATACTTCGCCATTTACATAGGATTCAAGTAACGATTCATTATGTGCTGCTAGAAGTTCAATATATTCATCATATATATCAGCATGTACTTCATTTTGAATCATACATGCGTCTTTTGTCCCTTCATTTTTCACTTTATATAATGGGAGTACTTGATTGGTAAGCATTTCCCGTATTTGTTGGATCACTTTAGTAGTTTGGGCACCACTCCGATCAATTTTATTGACGAATAGTATGGTCGGAATGCGCAGTTTCTGCAGAGTTCTCATTAAAATTTTGGTTTGTGCCTGAATGCCCTCAACTGCAGATATAACTAAAACTGCTCCATCTAGAACACGGAAAGATCGCTCCACTTCAGCAATAAAATCCGCATGGCCGGGTGTGTCAATTACATTTACCTTCAGATCATTTATAAAAAATGAAACGACAGATGCTTTAATTGTGATACCACGTTGCTTTTCTAACTCCATCGAATCTGTTTGTGTGCTTCCTTTATCTACTTGGCCGATTTCCTGAATCACATTAGTTTCATAAAGAATACGCTCAGTCAAACTCGTCTTTCCAGCGTCTACATGCGCCACAATCCCTATATTTATTGTTTTCATGTGTTAAAACCCTCATTTCATTTTTCATGTTCATTTCCTCATTTCTTTTCGTAATAAATTGCCGCATTACAATCACTCTCCAGTCTTTTATGATATTTCTATTATAGGGAAATTCGCGTTATTTGTAACGTGATGAAATACTTAATTTTGGAAAATTAACAGGAGGGCAATACTAAAAGTAAATAAGCAAAAACAAAATGAWTGCATTTTAAATTATAATCCGGTATATTAATTGACATATCAATTATTGATGTATCAATTAATATTTGAGATCCTTAATAACGGAGGGGTTATTTGACAAATTCATGCTCAAAGGAAGCCATTATTTTATATAAGCTACACTTTCTAAATAAAGAAGTTAGTTCGAAATTTGAGGGGTGTACTGGTATTAGTCAATCAAGACTAGAGCTGTTACACCAACTATATCAAGTTGAAGAAATGAGTCAAAAGGCGCTTCAACAAGAAGTGAATATTGATAACGCGGCGATTACACGACATTTAAAACAGCTTGAAGCAAATGGAATGATTACAAGACGTAAAAATCCAGATGATAACAGGATTACGCTTGTTCGTTTAACGAAGGACGGACGAGATAAAATCCATGCCTTTCAAGAGGAGAAAGAACGATTCGCAGCTTCTACGTTAAAAGATTTTAGTGAAGAAGAGCGAGATAATCTTTTAAGTATGTTAAATCGCATGCAAAAAAATATAAATGAAGTCTAAATAAGTGACTGAAAAAGGGAGATTACATCTATGAGTAACATAACAAAAACAAATGATTTTACAGAAATTCTTACGGGACGTCGTTCGATTCGTAAATATGATCCATCAGTGAAAATTAGTAAAGAAGAAATGACAGAAATTCTGACTGAAGCAACACTTGCACCATCTTCAGTTAATATGCAACCATGGCGCTTTCTTGTTATTGATAGTGCGGAAGGAAAAGCGACACTTGCGCCGCTTGCTAAATTCAATCAGCTTCAAGTAGAAACATCATCAACTATGATCGCTGTATTTGGTGATTTACAAAACTTTGATAATGCGGAAGAGATTTATGGTACAGCGGTTGAACACGGGTTTATGCCAGCTGAAGTGAAAGAAGATCAAATGCAAAAGCTTTCCGCTTATTTCTCTATGGTTTCACCAGAGGTGATGAAAGATACAGTTTTAATTGATGGTGGTCTTGTAGCTATGCAATTTATGCTGGCAGCTCGCGCTCATGGATATGACACATGTCCAATTGGTGGCTTTGAGAAAGACAAAATTGCTGAAGCATTTGGATTAGATAAAGACCGCTATGTACCAGTTATGTTGATTTCAATTGGAAAAGCAGCTGATAGTGGATACAAATCAGTTCGTCTGCCAATTGATACAATTGCCGAGTGGAAGTAATTTTATAAAGATACGTAGAATATGAGAGGGGAAGCACTATGATTATCATTCACGCAGTATTTCAAGTAGATCCAGCAAAACAACAAGCATTTTTAGAAGAAATTCAACCGTTGATTCATGGTTCAAGAGAAGAAAGTGGAAACGTATCATATGATTTATATAAAGATACTGAAAAAGAAAATGTATATACAATGGTAGAAGTTTGGCAAGATGCAGAAGCGGTTGCTAGCCACAATACGAGTGAACATTTTACTTCTTTTGTTAGTAAAGCAAATCAATTTTTGACAGCTCCATTAGATATTAAGGTTTATGATGGGCAACCAGTAAAATAATAAATACCCCCTCGACTACTCTAAAATAGAGCCCTCGAGGGGGTGTTTTATTTTTTCTTCTTTTTTAAAGTCTTTTGATAGACGTAAAGTTTATTTATTTCTTCTTTAAATTCCCGGAATAGTTCAGTATTCTCCTGATTAGCGTAGCGCACAGTATTGTATGCTTTTATAATTGTATCAATTTCAATAGAGATATCTTCTTCTGTCTGAATTCGCTCCATCCATGCGTCAACCGTTTCACCGCGATTTCTGTTTAAAGGTGGTTTTAATTTCTTTTCTAGTTTGAAAATTTCTTTGCGAATGGCGTTCGTTGGTGGGCGTGTCATTCTAGTTGCTTTTTGTAATATACCTTCTTCTTGCATAACTGTACCAGAGTTATAAAGGGATATATTCTCAAGGTGAAAGGATTTTCTCTTTTTGTACAGCTTCCAAATTACAAATGCAGCAATGATTCCAATGATAGAAGCAGTAACGGATTGAGCAACAAAGGCATCGTATGGGTGATCGGGCTTTGGAAGTTCTGGACTCGTTCCACCTAACTTTTCTATGGCAGCTGTAGCATCATTTGGATTTGTAATAGATAATAAAGCTTCAATACCATAGCCAAAACCAAGTGATACCCAGTAGAAAAGATACGAGAGTACGATGCGTATATACGGAATAAATAAGAAGAACAGAAAACTGATTGTTCCGATTCCTGTGATAGATACAAAACGAATTGCTTTTTGATCTTTATTATAACTAGTAATCCAAAGTGACAGTAGAATAAATAAAGCGAATAAGCCTAGTACCCATAGAGAAGGTAACTTCATTAAATGAAGAAAATAAGAAACAATGAACCATAAAAAGGCACCTAGCATTTTATGGTATGCCGTTAGGTCATCACGTGCATGTACGATGTAAAAGAAGAACGGGAGTAAGATAGAGCTAACGATAGAAAAGATAGAAAATACGTAACAAAGTATAACTTGTAGAATAAATAGTAAAATGAAAGCTCTTCGTTTATTGGTCTTCATTTTATGAATGAGAATCGTACAAAGAAAGCTAATGACTAAAAATAGGATGATGGGAAGTGTTCTTCCTTGCTCCGTCAATAGAGAAAGAAGGAGTAGAAGAAGAAAATCATTAACGTAATGGAGCCATGTTTTCAAGTTGTTCCACCATCCCTTCATCAGTGATGAGATACGTTTGCTGCATCATATTTGGTAAATTGGCTTTTCTTATTCCGACAAAAAATAGTATTGAGGAACGCTCTTTTTTCCTATTCAAATAGTGCAGGAAACTTTCACGAGGGAGTAAAGTACTATCCTCTGAAATTCGGGCAAGTTCTTCTAATGCTTTCGCATATTGTACATGACCATCATTTAATGCGAGATGTAAAGGGCCTTCTTCAGTGAATATGCTAACAAATAATTCAAAAGGAATATTTTTCTCTGTTGCAAATTGACATAAATACGTCGTGTAAGAAATAAGATCCTCGATATTTTCTTTCCAACCAAACCCACGATCTGCTCCTAAGCAAAGAGAAATTGTCCAGCTGTAATTTTTTATCGCTTCATATTGTTTTGCTTGTAAAGTTTGCATTTTAGCAGATGCTTTCCAATGAATACTTCGAAAAGATTCCCTCTCATATTTCTTTATACCAACAATGGAAGATTCATCATGAAAATAAGAAAAGTTTGTTTTATAAGTACCGATTGCTAATTGATGTATCTCCTGTAACCCTGCAACATGCTTTAAAGTAGGATAAACGATAATTTCAGTCTTCAATTTATCTACAGTAGGCAGATGAACTTGAATGATATGAAATGGATCACCTATAATACATTCAAATTGCTCAACTTTAAAAACACCACGCTTTGTAGCTGTAAACGATAGTTCCCATTTTTGTTCTGACTTTGCAGGCTGTGAAAAGCGAAAAGAAAATAACGTTTTAGATATTTGCTCAACACCAGTTGTCTTATTGGGTATTAAGGTTGGATTGATATGTAAAAAGCAAGCACCATTCACTAAAGGAAGCTTAGCTTTGTTTTGTAAATGAATCGATAAACTGCCTGTTTCATCAGGAAATAAGCGTGTTGTTTGTTTTTTATCGATAATTTGAAAATGCTTATCTATGTATGCTGTATAACGATAAATAAAATAAGCAAATAAATAATAAAACAAAAATGGGACAACTAAATATGAATTTGTTACATAGAACGCTAGAAATAAAGCAACTGGAATTGTTAATTTAATAATATGATGCTGGAAAAATAATGGAACAGTTACAATGCGTGTATAATTCATGATTGCTCGATCTCCACAGGAACGTCCACTTCAGTTAAAATACTTTCAATTAACTTCTGTTTTGTTGTTCGCAGCRCACCCTCCATTGATAAAATGAGACGATGTTTCCATACGTAAGGAAGTAAGAATTGTATATCTTCAGGCGTACAGTATTCACGACCATGTAAAAAGGCCAATGCTTGTATCGCCCTGACTAAGGCAAGTGTTGCACGCGGGCTGACACCGTTGGCGATATAATCATGATTTCGTGTAGCGTTGGCTAGTTGAATGATATAGTACTCTAACGATTCAGATACGTATATTTCATTTACTTTTTGTTGTACTTGTAAAATTTCTTCTAAAGTGATAACGGAACGAATGGCATCTAAAGGCTTGTTATTTCGAAAACGGCGCATCATTTTTAGTTCATCTTCTGGAGAAGGATAGCCAATTGAAATGGTCATTAAAAAACGATCTAGCTGTGCATCCGGAAGAGGGAAAGTCCCTTGTGATTCAATAGGATTTTGCGTTGCAATAACAAAGAACGGTTTAGGAAGAGGTGTGGACTGCTTTTCGAGTGTGACTTGACGCTCTTCCATTGCTTCTAATAAACTAGATTGTGTTCTAGGCATAGCACGATTTATTTCATCCGCTAACAATATATTTGTCATGACTGGCCCAAATCTTAATTCGAATTCACTCGTTTTAGGATTGAAATATTCAATCCCTGTCACGTCACTCGGAAGCACATCGGGAGTGAATTGAACGCGAGAAAATCCGCCGCCAATACTTTTTGCAATTGTTTTAGCGAGTAATGTCTTTCCAGTACCAGGTACATCCTCAAGCAATACATGACCATCCGCAAGTAATGAAACAAGGAGTAAATCAACCACGTTTTCTTTTCCGACAAAAACAGAACTTATATTTTCTTTTAATGTATTTATCATATGTATCATCCTTTCAAAAGTAGGCAATTGTATTGTTATATTTTAACAAATTTTTCTGAAAATTAATATAATAATATTTTTGTATAGAATAAATATAAAATTCCTAAGAAAAATTTCATTTTTAGTTGTATTTATTTGGAATACGCTATACAATATCGATATACGATGTATCGCTAGTCGATATATCATATATCGATGTATCGGAGGTAGTTATAATGAGTGTGAAAGCGCAGAAATATATTCCATTAACAGAGGCAACCTATTATATTTTGTTGTCATTAGTGAAACCTTTGCATGGCTATGGGATTATGCAAATGGTGGAAGAAATGACGAATGGAGAAGTAAAACTCGGACCTGGTACGTTATATGGGAATACGACAAAGTTATTGAAAGAAAAACTGATTGTAGAAGTAGCCTCTACAGAGAGAAAGAAATGTTACGTGTTAACTCCATTTGGGAGAGAAGTGTTAGAACTTGAATTTAAAAGGTTACAACGTTCTGTTCAAAATGGGGGAAATATTTTAGGAGAGTGAAGACAGTATGGAGATAAAGAAGACATTAAAATTTTTTGCGGCGTGGAACCTAGAAAAAGAAGAGGCGTATTTAAGAAAAATGCACCAAAAGGGCTGGGCATTCCAAAACTACAATTTTATGTACACATTCAAGAAAACGGAGCCGAAGGATGTTGTTTATAAAGCCGATTTCAAACTGGATAATCGAAACTCACAAATGAATCAAAAAGAATACATTGAAATATATGAGATGTCTGGTTGGAAGCATGTAACCAGCTTTACGAAATGGCACAATTTTTGTAAAGAAGTAGATGATGATAATGAATTACCTGATATTTATTCTGAGAAAGAAACGAAGATTGAAAAACTTATGGATTTAATGAGATTTTTTGCGATTATCTTTGTCATTGAGATGCTAGGGATGTATTTGAATTACTTAGGACCTTCAGAAGCCAATAGTCCCGTTTGGATAAAACTTGTGCTGGGGCTTTGCGGATTTATAAATGTATATGTATTTGTAAGGTTATTTTGGAAGATACGAAAATTGAAAAAAGAGGTTTTGTGAATGACTCGGTTCTAAAACAATAGTACAGTTGCATCTCACTGAGTGTTACTTCGAACAGTTCCTCACGATTGTATGTGACCATAGGATCTATTTATCCATCCATGCTACTACATATAACAATTGATTTACTTGTACTCGTTCGATTATTTGTATTAAAGGGGAAAGTAACTTTACAGTGAGTTTTAAGAATATATGGAGAATGAAAAAAACGTTGCTTGGAAAACAAGTGGCGTTTTTTATTGGTTTAAGAAAGATTTTTTAAGGAACTTTTATAGGAGTATATGTAGTTTTTGAATGATTTTTCTGAAATGAAAGATTATTCTGTTATAATTATACGTAAATGGGATTTGTTGTATGTGAATATGATTGGGGGAAGAAATGTGAAAAGACTTTATAAACTGACATTGATATGTATCATTTTTATTTTTTGCAATGCTTGTAGTACACAAACAGAAACAACGAAAACAGAGAACAAGAATGTAAGTCAGAAAGAAAATAAGAAAAGAAATAATGAAAAACAGGTTGTTCATTCTATTCCTGTTACATTTGAAGATATGGCGAAATATCCGAATGGAAAATATAACGGAAAGTATAAAGTGGGGCTATTAGACATATCGAAAGAATCGGAACCTATTATGAAAGAGGTGGCTCGTGATACGGAATCGAATATAAAATCTGTCGATTTGAAGAATAAATCTAATAGTGAGCAAGCAGAATTATATGTACATACGATGTATAGCTTGTTAAAGCAGGATATTACACCACTTGATAAAATACCGTTACAAATTTTAGAGATAGGTGGATTTGAGGAGAAAGAAAAGAGCAGTACTGGTACGAAGGGGGAGCAAGAAAATAAAGAGAATAGTGGAAACTATAACATTGAAATACTATTAGATGCTAGTGGTAGTATGGCTGGTAAAGTTGATGGGAAAATGAAGATGGATATTGCAAAAGAGGCAATTCAGCAGTTTGTTTCCGGTTTACCAGAGACAGTTAATGTTTCGTTACGAGTATATGGACATAAAGGATCAAATGAGGAAAAGGATAAAGCGGCTTCATGCGGAGCGATTGAAAATGTATATACATTACAAAAGTATGATCAAACGACGTTTCGTCAATCATTAGATGGGTTTCAACCCGTAGGATGGACACCGCTTGCTGAAGCAATTAAAAAATCGACAGAAACGTTTCAATCTGCAAAAACAGACGATAAAAATATAATGTATGTTGTAAGTGATGGAGTAGAAACATGTGGAGGAAACCCGGTTGAAGAGGCAAAAAAAATTTCAAATTCAAACATAAAACCTATTATGAATATTATTGGATTTCAAGTAGATCATGAAGCGGAAAAACAGCTCAAAGAGATCGCGGAAGTAAGTAAGGGGAAATACGTACTAGCAAATAATGCAAAAGAGTTACAAGATCAGTTTGAAGAAACAGGAAAAGATATTACGAGTCGTAGATTAAAGGCTGGTGGAGCTCAAGTAGATTTAAATATGGCTAGCATCAGTGATAAAATGAAACTTGATGAATATGAACGGAAAACGAAAGAAAATATAAGAAGCGTTCAGATTGCTATGAAGTATACAGTTACAATCCTATATAAAGACGAAAAAATGAGTCAACAGTTAGCTGATGAAATAGAGAAAAGGATAAACGATTTAACTAAGAAGCAGGAGAAACAAGTGGAAATGGCATATAGTCAATTCCAAGAAAAAATAAAAAAACATTATGAAGAGATGAGTAGGTCGATTAAAAGCGAGTAATTGATAGATAATCCAAAAGGTAATGAGGGATTTTATGTTACCTTTTGGATTAGGAAATATGAATCAAGTTTCCAAGTGTTAGAATGATTGGTTTTGCGCAGGTTTAATAAATTGTTCTGGGTTTTCAACAAGCCCGCATACTGCACATTGGACACGATAGGAAGGTCCTTGATATGCCATATGAAAAGCATTCATTGTTTCGTTTGTATATTCTTCTTCAATTTGACCAGTTTGTGGATTTAACTTTACTGGTTTTATTTGCTGCTCAAGAATATTAAAGCGAGTGCGATTTGTTTTACAACTTGGGCAAAGCATTGGTTCCATATGTATACACCTCCATTTTTAGCATCTCTTTATATGAAGAAATTTATTCAAAAGCAAAAGTTATTGATGTACAAGCAGTTATATTTAACCATCCTTGTAAAAAAAGTTTCTCAACATAAATCGTCGATTATTATATTTAAAATTCAGAAAAGATAAAATACAATAAAAGTATGAACTGGTTATGTCCAAACCAATCTCCTGTTTTATGCCAATATGTTTGAGACCGAGAAATCGGTCTTCTTTTTTTTGTTTATAATTATGAATACTGTCATATAAACAAKGTTTTCTACGTCCTTTGTCGAATTTTTAGAAGAGAATTTGAAAGGGGGATTACAATGAACTTAAAAATGAAATATGTCATTTTATATGTGGAGCGATATGAAGAATGTCTTCGGTTTTATAAAAATCTTTTATGCTTACCGATAAAAGGCGAACATGGTACATACATTGAGTTTGATACCGGAGCAACAATTTTAGCGATGAATAGTAGAGAGGATGTACGAGAGTTAACGGGATTATCAATTCCAAAGGGTGAATCAGAATCCTCTAATTTTGAAATTGGATTTGTTGTGGAGGATGTTAACGAAACGATTTCGGGATTAAGAGAAAAAGGTGTAAAGGTATTAGTGGAGCCAATAACGAAACCATGGGGGCAAACCATTGCTTATGTGTCTGATCCAGATGGTAATTACATAGAAATTTGTAACTCATTAGAGTAGAGGGAGAAAAGAGAATGGGATTTCCAATCTTAGAAACTGAGCGTTTAAAATTACGGGAATTAACATTATTAGACGCTGAAACAATGTTTTATTATTTTGAGAAGGAGTCTGTTATCCGTTACTTTGGTATGGACTCTTTTCAAAATATGGAACAAGTGAAAAATACGATTCAAACTTTTAGAAAAAGGTATGAAGAGGGAAATGTTTTACGCTGGGGGATAGAGCTAAAAGGAACAAATCAATTAATTGGTACATGCGGATTTCATTTAATCAATCCAAATCATAAGAGAGCCGAAATTGGCTATGAATTAGATGATACATATTGGGGAAAAGGGTATGCATCTGAGGCTTTACAGGCAATTCTTACATATGGATTTGAAACATTGCAGCTAATAAGGATTGCAGCAGTTGTTTATACAGAAAATGAAGCTTCACATCGATTACTGAAAAAGGCTGGATTTCAAGAAGAAGGATTACTTCGAAAATATATGATTCAAAATGGTGTAGCTCATGATACTGTAATCTATTCATTATTAGAAGAAGAGTGGAAAAGATAATGAATTCAAACGAATTAGTAAAAGTGATTGCTGAAAATACAAGTAATCGTTTTATTCTAGGTATAGATGGTCTGAGTCGTTCGGGAAAAACAACATTAGTCAAGCAGCTAGAAGACGAATTGAAACAAAAAGATATTCCATTTCATATTTTTCATATTGATGATCATATTGTGGAGCGTAGCAAGCGCTATAATACGAAACATGAAGAATGGTATGAGTATTATCAACTACAATGGGATGTTGAATGGTTGCAACAGCATTTGTTTCATAAATTAAGGTTGGAAAATCAGCTAAACCTTCCGTTCTATGATCATCAAACGGATTTCTGTGAAATGAGAGAGGTAATCATACCTAATCCTTGTGTGATCGTAATTGAAGGAGTGTTTCTTCAGCGTAAAGAGTGGCGAGAATACTTTGATTATATGGTGTATTTGGATTACCCAAGGGAACAAAGGTTTCTTCGTGAAAATGAAGAAACACAAAAGAATCTCCTAAAGTTTGAACATAGATATTGGAAAGTCGAGGATTTTTACTTGAAAGTGGAAAGTCCGCAGCAAAATGCTGATCTAGTTTTAAAGGGATAGAGACAATGTTTATCAACCTAGGAATGAGAATTTAGTGCATTTTCAGCTTAAGAATGTTAGTTCTTTCGTTTTGGAGGATTAGAATTTTTAAAGTAACAAAAAACATTAGGTTAATTCTAGTGTTTTTTGTTTTTCTACCTATAAATAAGGATTAAATATGTCGAATTATTTATTGCTATGGCAAATTAGTTAAAGTGAGGTTTATATAACATGATTCGATTGATTATGGAAAAAGATGCAGAACCCTTTTTAGAATTATGTAAAAAGATTGATGAAGAAACGGAATTTATGTTATTTGAGGAAGGGGAAAGAACTACTACTATAGAACAGCAACAAAATACGATCAAAAAAATAACTCAATCTTCAAATTCAGCTATTTTTGTTGCTGAGATTGAAGGTAAATTAGTAGGATATTTGATGGCAATTGGTAGTAAACCAAAAAGAACTAGACATAGTGTTTATATTGTTGCTGGTGTAACAAATGAAAATAACGGAAAAGGAATTGGAACCCAGTTATTTAAAGAACTTGAAAATTGGGCAAAAGCGATTGATGTAATTAGATTAGAGTTGACGGTAAGGATAAATAATACATCAGCAATTTCTTTATATAAAAAACTAGGTTATGAGATTGAGGGAATAAAAAAAGCTTCTTGTATTATTGATGGAAACTTAGTTGATAGTTATTATATGTCTAAGATTTTGAAATGTATGTAAAACGAAATTTTTCTAAACATTCATTTTTAAAAATAGGTTTATTTTAGAAGTTGTGCTATTAAACTAACGATGCAGGTTAGTAAATGAAGAGACAAAGAAGTTACAATGCTACCGTTTAAATAAAAGTGTTCTTGTAAATTGAGAGTGTAAGGGGAAAGCAGGATGCTAGAAAATCGTGTTAGGTTGAATGGAGGATTTAATAACGACGTTTTTTATATTAAAGAGAAAGAAAGGGTAGTTAGAATTTCTGATAAGAGTAAAACAAAGGAGATGGTTTTACAAGAAATAGAGTGGATGAACTTTTTATATGAAAAAGGTGTACATGTACCTAAGTCAGTAATTCCTTTAGAGTGTGAGGACGAACGGGTTAAAACATATTTTGAATTTATTAAGGGTGATCAAATTGATGTTACAAATAAATCCCACTGGAATGAAAAGATTTTTAAAAAACTCGGTAAAAATTTAGGGAGAATGCATGCACTATCCAAAGGTTTTAAATTACAAACAATACAACGTCCTGAATGGAAAGTGGAAAGTCCTGATGTCTTTGATATTAGAAGAAAGTTAGATCCATGGATTAAGGAGAAATATGAAAAGTTGGTACACAATCTAACTTCATATATTATTACTCCTGATACTTTCGGACTTATTCATAATGACTATCATCAAGGAAACTTAATTATTAATGAGGAAGGTCGTATAACTACAATTGACTTTGATGACTGTGCATTTAATTGGTATGCTCAAGATATTGCAGTAGCTTTCTATCATGCTTATTGGCAACATAGCTCCTTTAATGGCAATACACATTCTTTTTGTGATATATTTATGAGTAATTTTTTTGCAGGATATAAAACAGAAAATATGCTTCATAAGGATATAATTATACAAATTCCTATTTTCTTAAAAATAAGAGAGATTTATTTGTATCAATTATTCATACAAAAATGGGATATGAATAATTTAGAAGAATGGCAAGAATACACCTTACATAGCTTAGAAGACAAAATCAAGAATCAAGTACCATATGCAGGTATAAATGATTTTTCTATTTTTTTATCCCGCATTAACGGGCAGTAGTAGCTATTTGAAGCAGATCTGTTTAATGAAGAATCATTTAAGGAAATTGTTCGTGGCTTTGAAGTATGGTGGACAAGTTTAGCAGGTGGCTTCTCATTAGAACGTTCTGTCGATGAGTATGGACAACAGCTTTATAATGACTTGGTTTTGTACCTTGAACAAAACCAAATAGAGCCTTTAAAGCAATTGCATATTAGTTTAATTTATGACGAATGTGTATTAGCGTAAACAAAAAGCAACTCCAAAATCAATTTTTATTGTATATTTTGGAGTTACTYTACGTTTACTTTTATCATTGGTTAAATCGCTCTTATCTAAAAGACCATAACCATAAATCACAGCATTAGCTAATAAAATTCCTAATAAACTAAAGCCTCTTAAAGAGTCTATTATTTTAATTCTTTCTTTTTGCACGTGAATGAACATACATAGACCAATTTAAATTGTTGTTAGCTAAAATAATCCTCTTTTTCCTTTCTGTTTGATTAGGTAAGAGATACCTTCTATATGGTCGCCGATAATTTGTTTTGTTGCTGAAGAAAGTTCTCCTTTTTTAGCGAAATGTTTTTCTGGTCGTATACGATTCATTTTATCTACCTCAACAGAATGGACATTTTGAATGTTTAAACCCGATAGAATTGTTTTTACTTGCGCAATGACGGGGGAAACAAGTACATCAAATCCAATTTCATCAATACCTTTTCGGCTAAAAGCATGAGGGATTGCAACTGGTGAACCAACCCCTAAATCTTTTCGGTCACATGCCAGGTTAACAGCATATTTACAGGCTGTCACAATATAGACTGGAGCACGTTTCATAAGATATTCTAAATTATTTAATGCTAGGTCTGTACCATTTTGAATCGCGTGGACAAATGGTAGTAGATCTTGCGAAGGAATAATAATATCACCATCAATAAAAAGTAAAATATCACCTTTTGCGAAATATGCCCCTATAGCCCGTCCTGTATCATTTCCAAGTTTTTCATCATAAACAATGACAGTTGCTCCGCTCTTTTTTACAATTTCTTCTGTATGATCTGTCGTTCCATTAACTACTACGATGATTTCTAAGGGTTCTAGTTTTCGTACCTCCTGAATTACGGCTTCAATCGTTCTATCTTCATTATAGGCAGGGATGATAACTGATAATTGTTTTCCTGCATAAATATTAGAGTGCTTTCCCCAACCAGTAATGATTTTCGGCATAGGTTCTAGTTTGTTTGATTTTAAATTCTCAATGATATCTCTTCTTCTATTTTCATCAGAATAATTTAGCCTTGAGTCGTTAGTCTCATGTATCCAATCTGCAATTGTTTCAATATGATTCCCGATAATTCTTTTTTCACTAATGGAAAGAGTTGTAGGGGTATTTTTATGTTGTTTGGGGTGAACTCGATTAATAGTTACTACATCAATTGACATATGACGAGAGATGCGGAATTGATGTTGAATAATTTTTAATTGTGCATAAATCGGATTTTTTAAACTATCAGAATGAATTTTTTTGATGACTTCCTTTGTCATAGCATGAGGCACAGCAACAAGTGAATCTGAATTTAAATTAGGACAATGTAAGAAGTGATTCATAACTTGTTTCCAAATTGTGATTGAGTGAGGAGGGTACACTTTTTTAAAAATATAATCTAAGTTATTTAATACAACATCTGCAGTTCCTTCTACTAAAGGTTCAAGAAATTGATTTAATGTGGAAGAAGAAATAGTAAAATCGGCATCGATGAATAGTAAGATGTCGCCTTTTGCTTCTTTCGCTCCTATAGCTCGGCCAACATTGTGCCCTAATCGCTCTTTATATATAAGGACTTTACAATTATGATTTTTAGCAATCTCTATAGAACGATCTGTACATCCGTTAGCAACAGCAATAATTTCCATAGGATTCAATTGTTGACATGATTCTAAAACACTAGATAATGTTTTTTCCTCATTGTAAACAGGAATAATAATCGAAACAGTTTTTTTGTTCATATTCATGCTCCTTATTAAATTTTAATATTATCCTTCGATATACATAGTTTATGTAATATTAAGATAGATGGTTAGGGTTATTTAAATAGGAATAGATATTTAGGCTGAATAATAGTTTTTGAATGAATTAAAGAATCTCCGCAACTTAATATCCGCATATACCGTTCCCTCCTTTTGGCTAATGCATATTGTATTAATTAGAAAGGGGGGAATAGATATGGCGTGTACTACGAACAATCTTTGTTTTAATATATGTCTTAAGATTGTAATTACTCCAGGAAATGGGGTAGTAACAAATGTGAATTGTGGTGATGTATGTGGGACAAGCCCTACCATTGAAATAACGCCTGATGGAGCAATTGTAATTACGTTACCATTAGTCGCATGTTTCTCTATCACATTAAATGATGATCTAAGTGTTTCTACCCTATTAACAAGCCTTTCTTTTCATACTTCTTAAATAGGGCATCTTTATTGAACATGAATTAGATGTATATGTAAGGAAATCAGAGGCTGATTCAAAAGATTAATACAAACAATAAATTAATATCTATGTAAGCAAATTTCACAAATAGTTGCAGCGAATAGACAAAGGTTTGTATAGGGAGAGATTCGGATAAAATCAAGATATATTCCCAGTTTATTGCTTTTGAACAGCCTCTATTAATTTGACACTTGTATAATCTATGAAGAATACAAAAAATAAAATATAATTTGAGAAAGGAAGACGGGAATAAAAATGAATGATCGAAGTATCATCACAATTATTGGGTTAGGTTATGTAGGGCTTCCTTTAGCAATCCATTTTGCCAAACGAGGATATATGATAATCGGACTTGATAAAGATAAAAAAAAAATTGAAATGCTCAAAAAAGGGGAGAGTTATATTTCAGATGCCTCTTCAATAGAATTGCAACAATTATTAGAAAATAAAAAACTGATTGTACACACTCCTAGTGAAGGGATAAAAGATTTTCAAAATAGTAATTATGTGATTGTAACCGTTCCAACTCCTCTTGATTCAAGAAATGAACCTGATTTAAGTGCGCTTTTATCTGTATCACACTATATTAAGCAAAATCTTCAAAAAGGACAAACCTTCATTTTTGAAAGTTCCACCTATCCAGGTACATTAGAAGAAGCGATAATTCCAATCATTGCTGAAACAGGTAATAAGGTTGGAAAAGACTTCTACATTGGATACTCTCCTGAACGAATTGATCCATCCAATCAACAGTACACAGTACAATCTATTCCAAAAGTCATTAGTGGTCAAACGGAGATGTGTAAGCAAAAAGTACAACAATTATATAGCTCCGTCTTTGATACGATTGTCCCTGTTAGTTCACCAAAGGTTGCTGAGATGTGTAAGCTTTTTGAAAATATTCAGCGTTTAGTTAATATTTCTTTAGTAAATGAATTAAATATATTATGCAAAAAAACAAACATTGATTTTCATGAAGTGCTAGAAGCAGCAGCAACGAAACCATTTGGGTATACCCCATATTGGCCGGGGCCAGGAATCGGTGGACATTGTATCCCTGTCGACCCAATTTATTTTCAATGGAAAATGAAACAATATGGTTTAAAAAGTCAATTAATTGAAGCAGCTCATTTAATTAATGAAGAGATGCCAATAGAAGTTGTAAAGCAAGTAAAAGAAGCAACCAAACCTTCAGGAAATATTTTAGTTGTTGGAATTGCTTATAAGAAGGATGTAAATGATTTGAGGGAATCTCCTGCTCTTAAAATTATGCAACTTTTAGTGGAAGAAGGGTTTAGCATCCAATATCACGACCCGTATATTTCTAATGTGAAAATCGGGAACAGAATTTATCATTCGATCCCTTTGGAAGAGATAACAGTAAAACAAGCGGATTCTGTATTAATTTTAACCGATCATTCCACTATTGATTGGGAAATTCTAAAATCAATAAATCATATTATAGATACACGTGGAATTACGAAGAAAGCAAGTGTATAAGTAAATACTGTTTGAAAGGATTGAATCTACGAAACTATGTAGCATATGGACAAAATGATGGTAATGTCATTAGAGGAAAATATGTGGAAAAACCAGGGGAATATTATTTATATATCTATAAGTATGAAAATGGTACTTATTTATTAAACGTAAACTTCATAATGATGTTGGTTGGGAAACATTATTGTGTCCCAGTGTTACACCAACCACTTCACTTATTTTGGGTGACCATCTTGAGGGATTTTCGCATTTATTTCAAGTTCAAAAAGAATAAATTAGACAAATTTGGAGAGGTGGATATTGTTGCTAAGTCAATATAAAAAAATAAAAATTTCATATGATGAATTAGATAAAATCTCACTGAATAGGATAGAGCCCTTTATATTGCATATCGAATGGAATAATGTGTGTTATGAATTTTTAATTCGAATTAAACCCAATGCTTCTAATGTTCTTGTATTTGGTTCAGGAGCAGGAGGATTTCAAGAAGAATCAATTGGTCCACCCATTTTTCACAGGCATTCTTGGATGGTAGAGTTTGAAGATACTGTGATTTATTATAATGATCCAACTTTATATCTTGGAGAAATATCTTTAGGTTGGGGACAGGGGACGATAGATAGATTCTACCTAAAGGATATTGCAATAATACTAATGAAAATATTTAAAAAATTAAAATTCAATCAGAAAAATGTATTATTTTACGGGAGCTCAGGTGGGGGCTTCATGTCTTTAATACTAGCAGGATATGTAAAAGGCTCGACAGCGTTAGTTAATAATCCACAAACAATTTTAACTAATTGGATACCGGTACCAGTAAATCAAGTGTTTAGCTTGTCTTACCCAGGTTATTCTAGGGAGTACATTGAAAAACATTTTGGGTACCGAATTAATGTTATAGATTTTTATAAAAAAATTAAATATGTACCAAATATATATTTTTTACAAAATGTTGCGTTCGAGTTTGATGTAAAGAATCATTTAATGCCTTTTATTTCTCAATTGAAAGAGATGGATGAAAATCTAGCTGTAAATACAATTCAAATAGATTTATATTATGACAAAAAGGCAGGTCATGCAGCTGTCGGGAAAAATGAAACAATTGGATATATAAATAAGATAAAACCCAATAAAAATATGGAAGGAATTAAATCATAGGAGGTGGTTAAATCGCTTAAGCAATTTAAGAGGATAGATATTAGATTCAACCAAATTGAAGAAATGTCTATTATTACATCAGAACCATTTCTTTTAAATGTTCAATGGGATGAAGTAAGTTATGAATTTTTAATTCGTATTAAACAAAAGTCACCAAATGTCATTATATTAGGATCGGGGGCAAGTGAAAATCAGCATCCACCTATCTTTCAGAGGTACACATGGATGGAAGAATTCGATGATTCTTTAATTTTTTATAATGATCCTACTCTTTATTTAGGTAATATTAATTTAGGATGGGGACAAGGAACTATTGAGCGATTCTACTTGAAAGAAATAGCCATCATTTTAGAGAAATTAATACAAAAGCTGAATGTAGCAAATGAAAATATACTGTTTTACGGAAGCTCCGGAGGGGGCTTCATGTCTTTAATATTAGCAGGGTATATAAAAGAGTCCTGTGCATTAGTAAATAATCCTCAAACCATCTTAACAAACTGGTATATAGATCCCCTCAAACAGGTATTTAATATTTCTTATCCCAATCTGTCTTTGGAGGAGATTAACCACTTATTTGCTGAAAGAATAAATGTTATAGCATTTTATAATCAAATAAAACATGTACCACGCATTTATTATTTACAAAATATAGCCGCAGAATTTGATATGAAGAATCATCTAGAGCCCTTTGTTGATGGATTACAACAAATAGATGAAAATTACCATGTAAACCCAGTAAAAATAGATTTGTATTTTGATAAACGTTCGGGTCATATTCCATTAGAGAAAAATAAAATTCTCCGTTATATAAATTTAATAAAACAATAATAGTAACTACAATTTGTATAATATTTTATTTGTTATTTTGAAAAGAAGTATAATCTAAACTCATTTAAAGAAGGAAATTTAGACAAGCAGGAGAATGAAAAGCTATCTTTCGTTTTCAAGAATAATAAAAAATACTATCTCCAAATTGGAGGTAGTATTTTTTAAAACATTTTTATAGAAGTGTGGAATTACGTAATTTTTTTATATCAACTTTGTTTCTTATTTGTTTATTACCTATAAAATCTTGGTATATGRAGAAGAGGAATTTGCACAATTGGTAACAGTTACCCATTATTAATTAAGTATCCTTTTAAAGGATTAAAAAGAAGTGTAGAAAAAAATGATAATAAATATGTATCTATAGGTCCAATAAAGGAGTGAGGATATGTGTCAAATGAGAGTGCGCTAGATAAAAATATTGCTAGGTATATAAATGAAACAACTATGTTGCACAAACCGTACAATGAATTGTATAAGAAAAATACGATCGTTACAGTAAAGGTAGAAAATGTAGTGAAATATGGTGTTTTTGTACAGATCCAGGATGAAAACAAGGGTAGAGGTTTATTGCATATAAAAAAGTTGCAAAACATGTTTGTTAAACGTATTGAGGATTTTTTGCAAATTGGAGATATAATTGAAGACGTTAAAATAATTGATGTTACTCATGAAAGTCTGTCATTCTCAACCCTACATTTAAAATTAGAACGAAAATACTCAGAAGAAATACACGATAAAACAGATATACAAGAGATTAAAGATAGAATTGCACAAAGAGTTGGTATTATTTCAAAGGATACTGAGAAGAGAATTGAAAACTTTATTAAGGAGCAGGGAATTGTACCATTTGTAATGGCCATGAGTAAGGTTATAGATGATTTTAATTATGACCTATCAATTAAATTGGTTGAGGAAATTGAAAGAAAGGCGCGTGATTACCTTTAACACAAAAATAAAAATAATTATTACGGATCATGCAAGTGATACTTTTAATAATCGTAATGAAGAAGAATGTATAGAAGCTTCTGTTTATAATGCAAAAATCATATTAAAAAACAAGAATCATATTTACATGAAGAATAATTCTTTAAAGTATCCATGTTTGATAGTAGGTCAAGATTTAATTGTTAAGTCGACCATTAAAGAAAATATGAAAATGATACCTTATGTTTTTATAGTCTTGAATATAAGTTTCCCATTATTTTTTTAATAGGTGTCTTTTCATAAAAAAACCTTCACATGTAGTATGTAAGGAGATTATCTCATGGGTTATTTACAAATAGTAGGTGGGGAATATTTGACGCTTAAAAAGCTAGCAAAATGCTAGCTTTTTGTATTTCTAATATTTGTATCATTTTTAATACGACGTGACATAATACCAATTTTTCTCGATTTTTGTGATTTCTTTATATTCGCTATTAAAATCATTTTTGTTTGGTTTTATATCATTTGGTGTGTAAATAAACCCTGAAAAGTTATCTAATATACCACGATAAGTAAAAAAGAAAACTAAGGTACCATTTTTATTATGCTGTATAAGTACATCTCCACCGCCTTTTGAAGTAGCTGCAAATCGTTCAGGTAAATGAATTTGTCTACTATCATGATTAATATTAGGAGTTAACTCTTTGCGATTTATAAGTTCTACAACTTCTTTACGGTTTTCTTTGTAGAATATAAAATCTAGTTTTAGATAGATTAGTGTAAATGGTGTACATAGCCAAATAACTATTATCGTTATTTGAATAATAAAAGGTTTCCAACTTTTATATTTGATAACATGTATAATCGTAAGGATTAACATTACGAAAAACCATCCGTGAATTGCTATCGATAAAAACGGCATAGCAAATGGCGTAAGAAATTCTACTAAATACCATTGAAAAAAATGATAGAGAATAAGAATGAGACCACTTGTTATTGTAATTTTTGTTAAGTTTTTATTCATATTCTGTATGTCCTTTCCATCATGAAAAACATATCATTTTAGTGAAAATGTTCCGAATTGTTGTATTTTTATTATATTATAAATTAAATATGTGACAAAGGATAGATAAGGCATAAATGTTTTTGCCTTATCTATCCTTTTCTTGGTTTTATCCCGCATTAACGGACAGTAACACTCCCACCTCAAAATTCAACGCAAGCAAAGAAGTTAGGTGGGAGATGAACTGTCCGTAAAAGCCCGATTCGTTCAACTAATAATCAGTGGGGGATGAAGAAAACCCCCACTGATTAAAGTTTCACTTTATATAATGTGCAATATGTTAATTTACGAGTCTTTTTTGAAAAGTTTTAAATTCTAAAAATATAAAAGGATAAATTCGATATTTATAGAACTTAAAATAATAACAAAATAAGGAGGGGTAGAATGGAAGTATTGAATTTGACAAGTAGAAAAAGGGAGATATATGACGTTCAAATCAAGTATTCATTACTGTTTGAATGTGTACTCGGGATTGCGGCAATTACTCATAAGAGACTTATTGATACGTTAGAAAAATCTCAAAGTGAGTGGGAGGAGATAAGACAATCATTATCAGCGGAAATGATAGAGCAGTTACATTTCGTGGAGAAACATAACACGTGGAAAGCGTTGTTACAACTATTATACCAAGAAGATTTTACGAATTTACCTGAGTTTATCCAGTATGTAACCACGCTATCAGAAGAAGATTTAAAGTATATATGCATTCCATTTATCGGCTATACATACCAAGAAAAAAGAAAGAAGGCAGCAAATGGGGAGATGAAGGCAGTACAGGAATTAAAAGAGATAACAAGTAGCAATCCATTTTTCCCTGCTTATATTGATTTCATCTGTAAAGCGGATATAAAAATGCTTAAAGAGCATTTCATTGCAGTGATGACAGGCTGGTATGAAGCTATTATTGAACCGGAAGCAGAAAAGCTATCACTTATACTAAAACAAGACTATGAAACGAAATGTAAAATGAACGAAAAGATGAAGGCCGAAGAATTTGTTGAATGGGCAACAGGCGGTGTTACCTATTCTCCAGAGCCAAGTGTACATCATGTCCTTCTTATCCCGCAATACACGTATCGACCTTGGAATATCGAAGCAGATATAGAAGATACAAAAATATTTCATTATCCAATCGCAAATGAAAGTATACATCCAGAAGATCCATATCAGCCAAGTTATTTTTTAGTTCATAAACATAAGGCTTTAGGTGATGAAGCAAGATTGAGAATTGTAAAATTGTTATTTGAAAAAGATCGTACATTGCAGGAGATAACGGAACAATTAAATCTTGGGAAGTCAACAATTCATCATCATTTGAAAATTTTAAGATCTGCGAAGTTAGTTGATATTCAAGATGCAAAGTATATTTTGAAAAAGAAAGCATTAGAGACTATATCGAAAGAGTTGGAATTCTATTTAAATCATTAATTATGAATTTGTACATCCAAAGGTAAAAGATAAAATAATTTTACTTTTATAGAATATGCACAATAGGAGGAGAACTAAAAAGAAAAGTTGGTGCAAAATGGGGAGAAATATTTTAAAAAATCGATCGTTTTTCTTTATGTGGATTGGTAGCGCGATTTCTGAATTAGGCGGTGCATTTGGTACCCTATGTAATTCCATTCTTATTTATCAATTAACGGGCTCGAAAATGGCCTTAGGAAGTATGTGGCTACTTTACTTTATCCCATCGCTTCTTTTACAGCTTGTCATTGGTCCTTTCATTGATAAGTGGAGCCGGAAATGGATTATGATTGTATCTCAGTGGACACGTGGGCTAGCTTTTTTACTCCCTCTATGTATGATAATCATTGGAAATATAGAAACATGGCATATTTTTGTTGTACAAATAATTGTAGGCTTAATCACTCCATTTTACGTACCAGCCAATCAAGCGATTACACCGACAATTGTATCTAAGGAAGAACTACAAACAGCGAATGCTTATATCGATGGAATGGTTCGTCTTATGATGTTTTTAGCCCCTGTATTAGGGGGAATTGTTATTGAGTTTATAGGAGTAAAGCTAACATTGTTTTTCGTTTGTTTATTTCTATTTATAAGTGGTACTTTACTATTATTTATACAGGAACATAGAGTAGCTCAAACAATTCGTAAAAGTTGGCTAAAACAATCTATTGAGGGATTCACCTATTATTTTAAACAACCCATTATCGTTTGGTTAGGTGTTTTTCTCACATTTGTTCAATTTGGAGTCGGTGTGACGATGGTTATTAATCTTCCATATATAATAGATGAACTCTCAGCAAGTTATGCTGATTATGGATATTTTATGGCAGGTTTTCCCCTTGGGTATGTAATTGGCTCTATACTTGTTGGGAAAGTGCAGTACCATAGTCGGCGTCTTCTCATGCTTGGGGCGCTATTGATAGGAGGAATCACATATATTTCACTAAGCCTAAATCATAGCATCATTTTAGCAGTTATGATTGAAGTTGTAGCGGGCGTATGTATGGCATTTTTTAATGTCCATAACACGACAATATGTCAACAAATTGTACCAAATGATAGGATGGGGAAAGTATTTTCGATACGCTTATTTTTAATAAGAGGTGCGATGCCACTAGGTGTTTTAGTTGGAGGAGTATTGAGTGAGATATGGGGAGTGAGGGCGTTATATGTACTAATTGGATCTATCATATGTGTAACTTCTTTAGCTGGAATGCTACTCCCGTATTTTAAATTTCTCGATGAATCTATTCGAGAAAAATCAGCTTAATAGCCTTGTTGTATAATTTAAATGAAATGTTTTAATTGAAAATAATTATCATAATCAATTATAATAAAGGAATACGAGTGTTATTTGCAAATAAAGGGAGTGGGATATATGTTTATCGAAACGAAAACAATTACAGTTAAAGAAGGAACTTCAGATCTTGTTGTTCAGCGTTTTTCTGGGGAAGGTATTATTGAAAAATTTGAAGGGTTTATCGACTTAAGTGTTCTTGTTAAAAAGGTGAGAAGAGGGGACGAAGAAGTCGTTGTAATGATTCGTTGGGAATCTGAAGATGCATGGAAAAACTGGGAGACAAGTGAAGAGCATCTAGCTGGACATAGAGAAAGTCGCGGGAAACCAAAACCAGATCATATTTTGAAATCTGAGCATGCGGTTTATTATGTGAAATCATCAAAATCAGCTTATCAGCAATCTTAATCAAAAAAGGAAATACATTTTGTAAAATATAAGACATGGAAGTGTCATAAAGTTTTTTTATATCAATGTCTTGTTTATAATATATGAAAAAAGTACATCACACGATATGTAGTGGTGTACTTTTTTATTTAATTGGTATGTGTAAATGCTTAAACAAACACGAATAATATTAAACATGTAAACAACATGAGAGAAAGTCCTTTGGAGACTCAATCTTATCTTGCTGGTGATAGGTATCGCCAGTATTTTTGAAAAGTAAGGTTAAGCTAAATAGACATGAAATGATAATTCTATCCACATATAGGGTGAATGTACATATTTCCAAATGATACAACTTGTTGCACGTCAATGGTAGATTCTATACAAGGAATTGGATATGTGAGCACTTGAAAAAGAGAAGCAATTCGTATGTCAAATGTTAAAAGATTGCATACAAGTATCTTGGAATTTCGGTGATAGAACTCTTAAGTATGATTTTTAATAGAAAATGGAACAAAAGAAACTTTTGTCTTGTCTATATAAAGGAGTCAAATATAAAACATGAGGAAAGGTGTTTATGCTTATGCAAATAAGCTTGAGGTGTTGAGATGGAACATAAGGTTATTGAAAATTGCAATCATGATGAAATTGATAATGTTATAAGAGAACATTGGCAAGACGTATGGAATTATTCATTCATTATTACAAAAGATACCCATTTATCAGATGATATAACGCAAGAGGTGTTTATAAAAGTATTTAAAAAATGGAGCTCATTTCGAAATGAGTCCTCTGTTAAAACGTGGTTATTAAAAATTACAAGGAATACAGCTTTAAATTATTTGAAGTCCTCCTATTTTAAGAGGATTTCTTTAGTAAGTTTCTTTCGAAATGATAAGGAATATCCGTCAGCAGAAAAACAATTTTTACAAAAAGAAACTATGAATGAAGTTTGGGACATCGTATTAAATTTGCCCCAAAAACATCGTGAAGTATTAATACTAGATGCAAAATATGAATTATCTTATGATGAAATTGCTGAAACATTAGGCGTGTCTATTGGAACTGTGAAATCTAGGCTACATCGCGCTCGTGCACGAGTTTCAAAAATATTATCGGAGGATGAATTATGAACAATGATAGAAAGCCGGATTGGTATAAAGAATTAAAAGGTGGGCCTATGAAACAGCCTCAAGACGAAGAGGAATTGATTTATAAGATAAAACAATCCATATACCAAAATAGGGAGGAAGGTTCTCCTAAAATTAGAAGGCCATTTCGTATAAAGACATTCACTGTTGCAGCTGTTCTAGTTTTTACGGCTGTGCTGTTTAACTTTCAACAATTCTGGTTTGGAAAAAATGAACCGCCTGTGCAAAGTAGCACTCAAATTGAAGTTAAGATGAAAGATGAATCTAATCAAGATCAATTACTAAAACAATTTATGGATGAATTAAATCAAAACACAAGCTTAAAAAATAAGAACGATTTATATAGAGTATTGGATGAAGAATTTATTTTTAAGGGAGAAAAGTATAGTAAAAATGAATGGAAGTTTGATGATGATATTTTTCATGATTTACAGGTAGCTCTTGCAATGGGGGGAGAATTTGTGAATGATACGAAAACATTATATAAAATACCTAGTGGATTGGCAGAAAGTAACCAAACGAAGCAGGAACGTTATTTATATGCTACTGTTGTTGGGGAAGAAACAAAAATTTTAACTCAACCAAAACCTGATTCACGCGTTTTATATCGGGTATCTAACGAAACTGTAAAAGCATGGATTCCGGAGAAAGTGAATAATGATGGATATATAAAAATAACTACAATGAATGGTTATACCGGTTATGTAAAAGAAGACCATGTCTCAATAGATATCCAGTATTCTTTCATTTTTGAAAAACAAAATGATGGTATGTGGAAAATAAAGAGTATAGATTCTATATGGTAAAAGAAAAAGGTTCACTTTATTGAACCTTTTTCTTTATTTTTTATTCTCTTTTTGAAGAGTATCCCAAGCCTTTAAAATTTCCGCTGCAACAAGAGCTGCACTATTTGTTTCAGAATTACCACCAGGAATAATGACAGAAATAGCAATATGCGGATTTTTAGTCGGAGCATATGAAATAAACAGAGAATGGTTTATAACTTTTTTTTGTTCGTTTGGCGAACCTGTTATTCCAGTTTTACCAGCAACGTCAAAGGGTAAATTTTTAATTTCTTGTATGAGTAGTGTGCACTTCATTTGCGCCCCAAGAAGCATTCAATAAAGCAGAAATCCCACTTTCAAAATTACTAGATGCATGTAACTTATATTGTCCTTTTTCTTCAAAGGGTAAATCAACTCCAGTTTTCGAGCGAAGACCGAATTGTTTTAAATAATTCGTCCACAAGGTTGCTACTTTTTCTAAATTTCCATTATTTTTATTGAATAATGGAATTGCTACTTTTGCTGTCATAAATGTATTTGATGAATTAATGATAGCTTGACTCGGTGTAATTTCACCAGTTGGAGTTCCAGCGGCATTGGTGATGTTATTTTGATTATTATACTGAAGGCGACCCTTATCTAAATACGTATCTTCAGGCTGAAAAAGCTTTTCGTTTAACCCAATTAATATAGTAAGCGGTTTTATAGTTGATGCCATATTTATATAGGAATCACCATACTTTAATTTTTGGATTGTTTTATTTTGAGCAAGTAATTGGATGTTTTCTTTTTCAGACAATGATAAAGGTGTATTGAATACATTTGGATCAAAAACTGGCGAGTTAGCCATAGTTAATATTTCTCCTGTTTTAACATCTATCACTACAGCATAACCAGCAGTAGCATCAGGTGTTTTCAGAATTTGGGACCTAAGTGCTTCTTCTGTTTTTTGTTGAAGTTTATAGTCTAGTGCTAGCTGAATATCTTTTCCTCTTTGAGGACTTTGTATGTTCCATAAGAACTTTTTATTTTTTATTTTAAAAGTGAGAGTTTTTCCTGGTTTTCCTTTTAAATCGTTTTCATATTGAAGTTCAATTCCATTTTTACCAACAGGAACATAATGAGAATCTGAGTTGTGTTTTTCATAGTCAACATACCCAATTACTTGTGAAGCAATTTCATGATGTGGATAAACACGTATCAACTCATTTTTTACTATTACATTTTTGAAGTTATTTTCGTTTATAAATGCGGATTCTTTATMATTTAAGTTTGCATGTAATCGTATTTCATTTTTATCATGATGTTTACAAGATTTTTGTAATTGTGAATGTATGTGATTTACTGAAATTTTATGGTTAAACTTGGATGAAAACTGATTTAGAAAACTTGATATCTTCGCTACTTCTTGATCGGCTGGACAATCAATATTATAGACATAATACAAAGACTTTATTTGTTTATTTGTGGCTAGTATGACTCCGTTTTGGTCAATAATTTTTCCTCTTTCAGCTGMAGAAGTTGYGATAGTAAACGAAATAAACCTTGTTATGAATAAAACCATCAAAACAACTCCTAAAATGAAAAAAATCGTTAAAATTATCCACCTCTTCGATTTTTTATGTAACATAAAATCCTCCCTTATCCAGATTCTATTCTATATTAAAATTTATTATTTTTTTTGTAAATGTGGGAACAACTTTATCATTTGTATTGTCTATTAAGTGTAATAGCGCTTTTAGAGAAGTAAGCTGCTAGGAAAGGAGCAATAATAATGAAAAAGAAACTGATATTAAAAGTAGGTCTATGCGCAAGTATATTAGGGATTAGCCAATTTACCAGTTCAATATTTACAGTACAAGCTGCAGAAAAAGTAGAGCAAATAAAAAATAAAAATCAAGAGAAAGATGTATCCATTTCACAGTTGCGTCCAAAAGTCTGGATGCATACAAGCACTGGCGAGGTAAATGGAACACGTATTTCTGCAAATGGTTTAATTCTTGAAACGTCTAAAGGACTAGTACTGATTGATACACCTTGGAATGATGCTCTTACAGATCAACTACTTCAAATACTAAAAAAGCAATTTCCTACAAAAGAGGTCACAGAAACAATTGTGACACATGCTCATGACGATCGTATAGGAGGAATTAAAACGCTGACTAAAAAAGGTGCCAAGGTACACAGTACGGCTTTAACTGCTGATTTAGCAGAGAAACAAGGTTTTGATAAGCCTCTTGGAGACTTGAAGAAACGCGATAATATGCGATTTGGTGATATAAACGTGGAAACATTTTATCCAGGAAAAGGACATACACAAGATAACATAACAGTATGGTTACCAAAGTATAAAATCCTATTTGGAGGATGTTTAATAAAATCACTAGATACGCAAGAGATTGTACAAACTCCAGGTTCATATGTATCTAATTGGTCAAAGGCAATTAAAAAAGTAGAAAAGAAATACAGCGATATAAATATTATTGTACCAGGACATGGAGATCCCGGAGATAGTCGTTTATTTACTCATACGTTGAACTTGTTAAAAAATAATGAAAATTAATAGGGTATGACGGCCACGTAATATAGAAGAACAGCCTAATTTCTGTTTTAGATATATTAATAAAAAAATGAGGGGAACTGCTTATGATTGAATGCAGTTTCTCTTATTCTTTATCCCGCATTAACGGGTAGTAAGCCTCCACCTTAAGGGTCAGAGAGAAACGAGGAAGAGAGGTGGGGAATAACTGCCCGTAAAAGCCCGGTTGGTGAGGGCTAACTATCAGTAAGGGATGAAGAAAACGCCCACTGATGGAAGTTTCACTTTAAGTAAATAGAGGAACGATTCCATTTTTATCTATTCAATTCATTAATTGAATGAACCGCTACTTTTTAGTTTTCTTTGTATAAAGATTGAATAACACATATGCGTGAATTTGTATATAAAACTGTAATCCGAATGAAATTCATTAAAAAATGGAGGATATATGAAAAAGCAAACAGGAAAGAAGCAGAAGACATCGATATCTATCCGATTAAACATCTTATTTTTCTGCGTATTTATACTATTTTCGGCTATTATTTTTCAGCTAGGAAGAGTACAAATTGTTGATGGAGAGACCTATAAAAATCAAGTGGAAAAAAATGAAAATGCAACAACGAGTATACCAGTTCCCCGTGGGAAAATTTATGATCGAGAAGGGAAACCGGTTGTTGATAATAGAGCACTTCGTACGATTACGTATACAAGATTGAAGGGTGTAAGCTCTGAAGACATTTTAAAAACTGCAGAAGATATTGCAAATATACTTGAAATATCAGAAGAAGAAATAAACAAATTAACGGAAGTAGATAAAAAAGATTTTTGGATGCAATTAAATAAAAAGCGTGCTAAAGAAAAGATCACGAAGCAAGAAGAGGAAAAATTTAGAAAAAAGGGTATAGAAGGGAAAGAGTTAGACAAAAGAATCGAAGAGTTAAGACGAAAACGCATTACAGAAGAAGAATTAGGAGAGCTCACGCCACAAGACTTACAAGTGTTAGTTATTAAAAGTAAAATGAGTTCTGGTTATCAAATGACACCACAAATTATAAAAAAAGACGTGACAGAGCAAGAGTATACGAGGATAAGTGAAAATTTAGCAAAACTCCCAGGGATAGATGCGACAGTTGATTGGGAACGAAACTATGTAAATGGTGATTTATTCCGTTCGGTATTAGGGAATATAACAAGTGCTGAAGAAGGATTGCCAAAAGAACACTTAGATTCTTATTTGGTCCGCGGATATAATCGGAACGATCGCGTGGGGAAAAGTTATATTGAACAACGATATGAAGATGTATTACATGGAACAAAAAAAGAAGTTAAAAATAATATTGATAAAGCAGGAAATGTTATTCAAACGGAAACAGTCTCTAAAGGAAAAAGTGGTAACAATTTAACTTTAACAATTGATATGGAGTTACAAAAAAAGGTAGAAGAAAGTATAGAAAAAAATTTAAAAGCTTTTAAGAGTTCTGAACCATTAATGGATCGTGCTTTTGTTGTCATGATGGATCCGAAAACCGGACAACTATTATCYATGGCTGGTAAGAGATTGGTAGAAAAAGATGGGAAAGCAGAAGTAGAAGATTTTGCATTAGGCAACATGGTAACTTCTTATGAGTTAGGATCAGCTGTAAAAGGTGCTACTTTATTAACTGGATACCAAACCGGAGCTATACAAGCAGGGACTCAATTTTATGACACACCTATGAAGTTTAAAGGTACGAGAGTTAAAAAATCATGGAATGTATCCGGATTTGGAAATATTAATGATTTAAGGGCTTTACAAGTATCATCAAATGTATACATGTTTCATACCGCGTTACAAATAGCTGGAGTGAATTATGTACCAAATAGTTCATTGGATATTAAACAAGCAGCATTTGACACAATGCGTTATTATTTTAAACAATTTGGTTTAGGCGTCCCAACAGGAATTAATTTACCGAATGAAATAACTGGACAAACGAGGCAGAAAGATAGCCAACCGGGATTTTTATTAGATTTTTCTATTGGACAGTATGATACGTATACACCATTACAATTGGCACAATATATTTCAACCATTGCAAATGATGGATACCGAATCCAACCTCAAATTGTCCAAGAGATTCGAGAACAAACAACAAAAAAAGAAGAAATTGGAAAAGTTGTACAATCTATAGAACCTGTTGTGTTAAATCGAGTGGATGTAAAATCGGAATATATTGATCGAGTAAAAGAAGGGTTTAGATGGGTATTTCAAGAAGGCGATGGAACAGGTGTGAAATATTTCCAAAAGGCTCCATATAAACCAGCTGGGAAAACAGGAACAGCTCAGACAGTATATGGAGGAGATAGTAAAATTGGAAGGAATGAGAAGGGAGAACGTATTGAGTGTTACAATTTAACATTAGTTGGATATGCTCCATATGATAATCCAGAAATAGCATTTTCTGTAGTAGTCCCTTGGGTTCACAATGATAAAAGTGGTATTAATTCATTAATTGGAAAGGATATATTAGATATATACTTTGACTTGAAAAAGCAACGTATGAATGGTGAAGCTACTAATATAGTGAATCCTAATCAGTAACAGTAAAATTTAATTCTTTATCGGGAAGGTAATGATTACTAGGATCCAAGTTATCTTGTTTATTGCTATTCGCAGGCAGTAAGACTCTCACCTCAAAATTCGGCGAAAGTAAAGAAGTTAGGTGGGGAGCAACAGCCCGTAAAAACCTGGTTAGTATGGGCTATATAAGAGGCTTTTTGAATAAAAGAATGAAAGCAATTTTGTGGAATAGCAGCTAGTACAGTTGTTATTCTACATGATTTTAATAATAACTTTGTTACCAAGACATAGAACATTATTAAATCTCAGATTCATATAAGTCAGTAGAAAACGAGCGGATGTACACTATTTATAGCAAGTTACTCATGTAAAAAGGATTATAAGAATTATTTAAGCTATTTTGATTTATTTAAAGGAGAAGTTTGAATTGAAAAAAATATGGATACTACTTTTCTTTTGTTTCACATTTATATTGGTAGGATGCAATAAAGGTGAAACTTCAGAACAAGCATTTGAAACATATATAAAATTATGGAATGACAAAAAATTTGCAGATATGTATGATCAACTGTCAAAACACGCAAAAGAATCCATTTCAAAAAAAGAATTTACAGAGAAAAATGAAAAAATTTACGAAGGTATTGGAGTTGAGAATTTAAAAATTAAAAGAGAGAAAGTAAGTAAAGATAAAACGGAAAGTGAGGTCATTCTTTTTACCGTAAGTATGGATACAGCAGGAGGAGAAATTTCTTTTTCACATGAAGCAACACTTGTGCAAGAAAAAGATGGAGATAAGAAATCTTGGAAAATAAATTGGACCCCAGACTTTATCTTTCCAGGGATGAAAAAAAATTATAAAGTCCGTCTGCAGACAGAGCAAGGAAAACGCGGTGAAATATATGATCGAAATGGAAAAGGGCTTGTAGTGAATGGAAAGGCTACTGAGGTTGGAATTATTCCAGAAAAATTAGGAGATACTGCAACACAAACGAAAGAAACAATAGCGCAATTACTTAATATGTCTATCGAAGAAGTTGACCAGAAGCTTACAGCGAAATGGATCAAACCAGATTCCTATGTACCAATTGGTATTTTACCAGAAGGACGAACACAAAGTGATTATATTTCGTTGGAAGGTGTTTCGTCTCGTCCGGTAAAAGTTCGTACATATCCATTAGGAGAAGCGGCAGCACACTTAACGGGATATATAGGAGAAGTAAATGCAGAAGAGTTAAAAGCGATTCAGAAACAAGGATATCAAGCAGATGATTTAGTAGGTAAGACAGGATTAGAAAAAGTCTTAGAAAATAAATTGCGCGGTGAAAAGGGTGGACGCGTATTTATGGAAGATGAGAACGGAAAAGAGATTAAAAACTTAGCAAAAACAGAAGCAAGGGATGGAGAGAATGTTACATTAACAATTAATGCCTCAATTCAAGAAAAAATCTATAATGAAATGAAAAATGAAGCAGGATCTAGTGCAGCGATTAATCCAAAGACGGGTGAAACAATTGCCCTTGTAAGTAGTCCAGCTTATAATCCAAATATAATAGTTAGAGGGGCATCAAAAGCGCAACGTGAAGTATGGAATAATGATTTTAAAAATCCAATGATAAACCGTTTCACACAGGCAGTTGTACCAGGGTCTGTATTTAAAACAATTACAGGAGCAATTGGTCTGGAAGCAAAAGTTATAAATCCAACGGAAGAGTTTAAAATTGAAGGATTAAAGTGGACAAAAGACTCATCTTGGGGGAATTATTATGTAACACGTGTGAAAGATGCTAGTCCAATTGATTTCGATAAGGCAATGAAGTACTCTGACAATATTTATTTTGCACAAAAAGCTTTAAAAATAGGAAAAGATCAGTATGAAAGCATGCTTAAGAAGTTCGGATTTCATGAAAAATTGCCGATTGAATACGAATTTCCTATTTCAATCATTGCAAAAGATGGGATAAAAAACGATATTCAACTGGCAGATACAGGATACGGTCAAGGACAAGTATTAATGACACCTCTTCATTTAGCTTTAACATATGCACCGATTGTAAATGAAGGGAATATTCCGTCTCCACATCTGATACAAAAAGAAGTGAAGAATTGGAAAGAGAATGTGATTTCTAAAGAAAGTCAAAGAATATTAAAAAGTGCGTTAATAAAAGTAATTAATGATTCCGATGGTGCCGGGAAAATTGCTAGGATTGATGACATGACTCTTGCTGGTAAAACAGGTACGGCAGAACTAAAAGAATCAAAAGAAGAAGATGGAAAAGAACTCGGATGGTTTGCAGCTTTCGATGCAAATGCGCCGGATATGATTGTTACAATGATGATTGAAGATGTGAAAGGAAGAGGGGGTAGTAATGTTCCAGGTGAAAAAATAAAACATATTTTTCAGAAGTGATACTTAGATTTTATCATTAAAAAAGAACCCTTTTAATAAAGAGGGTTCTTTTTTTAGTAAAAACACATTATTTAATCAACTAATTTAATTTTTTACTTCATCATACAACTCTAGCCCTTCTTTCACATTCAAGCCATTTTTGACGATGCCATGAATCGCTTGAATCATCGCAGCTGGGTGTTCCGATTGCCAAATATTTCGGCCCATATCAACTCCAATTGCCCCTTCTTGCAATGCTTGGTATGTAATGGTTAAAGCATCTTCAATAGAATCTAATTTTGGTCCACCTGCAATGACGACTGGGGCAGGGCATGTGCTCGTAATTTTTTCAAATCCTTCGCAGTAATACGTTTTAATAATATCGGCACCCATCTCTACACATACACGTGATGCAAGTGCTAAAAAGCGAGCTTCTCGTTTTTGTAGTTCCTTTGCTACGGCTGTAATACCAAGCACGGGTAAGCCGTAATCATGTGCTTCAGAAACAACATTAGCTAGATTGGTAACGGTTTGTGTTTCATATTCTGAACCGACAAAAACAGATACACCAACTCCGGCCACATTTTGCCGCAGTGCTTCTTTGATTGATGTAACAATGGTCTCATTTGCTAAATCTTTACCAACTACAGTTGGACCACCTGAAACACGTAAAACCATTGGTGTTTTGCAGTCTTTAGGAATGCAGGAATTGAGTACACCCCTTGTTAAGAAGAGAGAATCTGTATAGGGAAGTAAATTTTTCACCGTTTCTAAAGGTTGCTCTAATCCATGAATAGGTCCTAAAAAGTAACCGTGATCAATTGCTAACATAACCGCTTTTCCATCAGGTAGAATCGTATTTAATCGATTTTGAAATCCCCAAGTCATTGTCAATCACTCCTTCGTTAAATTTGGATTTTCTGTTTGTACAGTATCTTTTTCTTGTAAATGTGGTGACTTAATAAAAACAGCTTTAAAGATTTGATCTGAGTGGTTAATAAGATAGTGAGATTCATGAGGGCGAACTTGCAAGACGTCACCTTGTTTTACAGGAACTCTTTCATTATCAATATAGAAATCAATTTCGCCTTCTAAGGCATAAAAAATTTCTTCACATATGGTGTGATAATGATTTTGAAATTCCTGCCCAGGTTGAATCACTACAACGCCAAGGTCAATGTTAGGGCCCTTTACTAAATATTTTGGACCATGGTTACCAAAGCGATAGGAAAAATCCTCTTCATTTACTTTGAGCATATTGTTCACTCCTTTATGAATGTGTTACAGTGCCCCCGGTGCAATCCACATATGTGATGTGAAGCCTTCATCCGCTAGAGGGAGTTGTTTTTCATAAACAGATTTCCACGTTTGATAGAAATTTTGATATAATTTATGATTTTCAGCATTCGGTTCATAGGTGCTTTCCCACTTTACAAATTCCTGAGAGATTGTTTCCATAGAGTCATATATTCCGGCACCAACTCCTGCCGCAATTGCTGTTCCTAAGGCGGCCGCTTCTTTTACAACTGGTACTTTAACAGAAATTCCGAGAACATCCGCAACAATTTGTGGCCATAGTTTTCCCTTTGCGGCACCCCCAGCAAATATCACTTCAGAAGGGAACTTTCCTGTTAATGATTCTATTAATTTTAAATTTCCAAGTGCTATAAATGCAGCATTTTCTTCGAGTGCACGGAACAGTTCTTTCTTTCCGCATTTATTAGCATCTAAGCTTAAATTAATGAAAGAAGGTGCGGCATGGCGCCATGAAATGTAGTTCATTACATTTGAAAATATAGGAATAATGCCATATGATCCGACTGGCACATGTTTTGCTTGTTCCTCTAATAATTCATAAGCATCTACACCTAGTTTAGTAGCAAGTTCTTTTTCTTCTTGGCAAAAAGCATCTCGAAACCATCTCATCACAAGCCCGGGGAAAAAAGCGATTGTTTCATATTGCCAAAGTGTAGGGATAGCGTGGCAATTGACGCGAATACGAGCATTTGAATCTGTTTTTGGACTTGTTATATTTACTTCTTGTTGCCAAAAGCTCCCTCCGCAAATAAATGTTTGTTCAGGATGTACGACTCCCGAACCGAGTGAAGCCATCTGGGCATCTCCGCCCCCAGCAACTACTGGTGTTCCTACTTGTAACCCTATCAGCTCTGCACTTTGTTTTGTTACTTGACCGATAACTGTACCAGCCTCATTTACAGTTGGAGAAAATGATAAAGAGAGCCCACATTGCTCAGCAATCAAATTATCCCAAGTTCTATTTTCTAAATCAAAAATACCCGATGTACATCCATTGGAAGGGTCTATTTGTAATACCCCGCACAATTTATATAAAATCCAATCGTTTAACATTGTAAAGGAATGGATTTTATCATATATATCAGGTTGATGTTTTTTAATCCAAAGCAATCTAGGTAATGCACCTAGCGCAAAAGTTTGCCCCGACTTCCCATATAAATCTTTTTCAAGATTTGAACGAATCTGTTTTAATTCACTTACTTCAGAAGAAGCACGGCCATCAACGTTCGCACATGCCCATATTTCTTGCCCACTTTTATCATATAAAACAAATCCTTCGCGCATACTTGTTGCACTAATTCCTTTAATAGAAGAAGGGGATATATTGCTTTTTTGAAGTACATCTTTTGTGCATTCTTGAACGAGTTTCCAATTCTCTATCACATCAAAATTCATAGAACCAGGATAACGAGAGTCGGGCTTATGAACCCACTCTTTTTGACTCACAGCAAGCTGATTTCCTTGTAAATCGAAAAGGACGGCCCTGATACTACCAGTACCTGCGTCGTAAGCTAATAGAGAAGACATTATGATTCACCTTCCTTTCTTAATAGGGAGAGTGCTGTGTCCTCATCGGTAATTAATGTATGAATGAATCTACCTTTTAAAGCCCCGTAAATTGCATCTAATTTTTCTTCACCGCCAGCTACACCGACTACGTGTTTCATCTTTTGAAGAATAGAAAGAGGTGTACCAATTAGGCGATCGTGATGTGGAAGTTCTAGTAATTCTCCATGTGTATTGAAAAATTGCCCTAAAATATCTCCGGCACCATTTTGACTTCGTATATAGGTCATTTCACGAAGCGTTAATTTTTCTTCTTTTACAATCGTTGCATCATGAGATAAACCACCAATACCAACTATTGCTGTATTAGCAAGTGAAGCGACATGTAGCATATCTTTGACTGCTGGTTCTGAGAGAATACTTTGTGCCATTTCGGTTGTGGATGCTAAAAATGGTGTGGGAATGATATGAAGTTCTCCTTGCATGTGATTTAAATAATTTTGCTTTTTAGGAAGATAGTGATTTACACCACCTGTAAGGGTAACAATTGAAAGTTGCATAGATGGTTCAAAATGAATGTTTTCTAGCATTTTTGATATTGTTTCTCCCCAGCCAATACCGAGTAAATCTCCTTGTTGTAAATGAGTTTCTACATATTGCGCTGCAGCTTTCCCTAAAGAATTAGGGCTATTTTCCATCGGAGTAGGAATAACAAAAGAATCTTTCAAGTGAAACCTTTTAATTAGTTCACGTTCAATGCTTAAGCAATGTAAACCCGTACCTTTTACATGAAATGTAACGACACCTTCAGCTCGAGCCTTATCTAATAACCGAACGACCTTATTTCGCGAAATGTGAAGCAAAGAAGCGATTTCCTGCTGCGTTAAATGATCTTTATAGTAATACCAGGCTACTTTTGTTAACAAATTTTCTTCAAAGTTCAACTGTGACATGCTCTTCATCCCTTTCAACAATTGACCGATGCTTAAACATATGTGCTTATTTTTTTGTTTATACCGATAGAAGTAGTAATTGTGTTCAAGAAAAATTTGTTCTAGATATGAAAAAAGGGATATACAATGCTACAAAACAAGTAGAACAAAAAATCATTTTCTCAAAAATTGTTCTGTATAAAGGCAGGTGACAAGATGTGGAGAATGCCCCCTTATTAAAAGTGAGGCAAATGAGTAAATCATTCTCAGAACAAAGGGTACTAAAAGAAGTGAATTTAGAATTAGACTATGGCGATGTTTATGCTTTAGTTGGCGGAAACGGTGCTGGGAAATCAACATTGATGAAAATATTAATAGGTTTATACTCTTATGATGCCGGGGAGATGTATGTAAAGGGAGTAGTGCAAAGTTTTTCTAATCCAGCGGAAGCACATTTAAATGGTATTTATTTAATTCCACAAGAACCGTTAATTTTTCCTCATATGACAATTGAAGAAAATATATGTATTGGAATAAAAGCAAAGAAGAAGGAACTTCGTACAAAGATAAAAGATTTGATAAAAAGTTTAGGGTGGAACATAGAACTGCGTGCAATTGGAAGTTCATTATCAATTGCACAGCAACAATTAGTAGAAATATTAAGAGGATTAATAAGAGAAGCAGAGATTCTTATTTTAGATGAGCCAACATCGACATTAACAACTCATGAAATAAAGAGTCTTTTTGTGCTGATAAAAGACTTAAAAGAAAAGGGAATCGGAATGATTTATATTACGCATCGTTTTCCGGAAATCTTTGAGATTGCAAATAAAGTAGCTATTTTGCGTGATGGAATGATAGTGAGTCAAGGGGATGTATCAGATTATACATACGACATGCTAATGGAGGGATTATTGCCTAAAGATTATAAACAAGAGGAGAAGAAAGAGGCACCTCAAGAAACGATGAAACTTTCTCAACAAGTATTAGAGGTAACAAATCTGTCGAGTTATGCATTTCAGAATATATCACTAAATGTACATGCTGGGGAGATTGTAGGGATTGCTGGTGTTGTTGGATCGGGTAGAACGGAATTAGCAGAAGTGTTATATGGGATAAGGCCCATACTGTCAGGGGATATTTTATTAGAAGGGGAGTCAATTGCAAAGTGTTCTACGAGTAAGCGATTAGATAAAGGGATGGTATATGTTCCGGAGGATAGGGCAGGGAGTGGTATTTTTTCAATTCGGTCTGTTAAAGAAAATATAACGGCAGCTTCTTTACACCGGATGAGCCCATTCTTTTTAAAACACAAAAAAGAAAGCGCTTTAATGGAATTGTATATGAATAAGTTTCGGATAGTTGTTTCCAATGTAGATGAAAAAATGACATCTTTATCAGGTGGAAACCAACAAAAAGTTGTATTAGCAAAATATCTTGCCTGTGAACCTAAATTAATTATTCTCGATGAACCAACGCGCGGGATTGATGCAAAAGCAAGATTAGAAGTATATGAGGCAATTCAAAGTTTAAAACAATCAGGGCTTGCGATTTTATTAATTTCCTCAGATGTAGAAGAAATTGTTCAATTAGCAAACCGGGTATATGTGATGAGGAATGGAAAACTTGTTTCTCATTTAGAGAAAGGAGAAGTTTGTATAGATGAAGTTACACGCCTTGCATATGTGGGAAGGGAAGGTGTAACGGAATGAAACGTTTTTCAAATATAGTTAAAATGCATGAAACATCCATTATTATTTTATTACTTATTTACATAGCCCTCGTAGGAATTATTAATCCTAGTTTTGTTCAGTTTAGTTCGCTTTCTTTAATTGTGAAATCAAGTCTTATTTTAGTCATACTAGCTATTGGTCAATCATTCGTATTATTTACTAAAAATATTGATGTTTCAGTCGGTTCTATTATGGGATTAAGCGCAGCAATTTGTGGGATGTTTTTGACAAATGGTAATAGCATCTTAATTTCAATCATTGTTGCAATCTTGCTTGGAGCTGTGATTGGAATGATAAACGGCGTTGGGGTTACGAAGTTTCGTGTACCGGCAATTATTATGACATTAGGAATGTTAGGGATTATTAGAGGAGCGATGTTGATATATACAGGCGGCAAATGGATTGAAGATATTCCTAAGTCTTATAAACAGATGTCTTCTGTCATGATACTAGGGCTTCCAGTTACAGTATGGATCATTTTGGCTATTTTACTATTATTATATATCTTTTTAACGAAAGCACCTTTTGGAAGATATTTTTATGCTGCCGGAGATAACGAAGACGGAGCACGCCTCATTGGAATACCGGTAGACAAGGTGAAAATATATGCATTTATTATTTCTGGGATGAGCGCAGGGGTTGCAGGATGCATATTTGTTATGAATATCGGCTTTGTGCCAAATCAAACTGGTACAGGAATTGAGTTACAAGTAATTGCTGCCGCTGTTCTCGGCGGAATTCATCTAAAAGGTGGAACAGGTTCTATATTTGGAGCAGCACTGGGAGCGATTTTTTTAGAAGTTATAAGTAGTTCATTAGTCTTTTTAAAAATACCTGCTTTTTGGAATAGTGCTATATCAGGATTCTTACTGTTACTTATTATTATATTAGACAGCATCTTAAAAAAATGGAAGGGAATAAGACAGTTGGAAGAAAGAAGGATGAATCTATGAAGTATGCACGTGGATTTTTAAGATGGGAAGGAGTTCTTATTGTATTACTTATTATAGAGTTCATTCTCTTTGGTTTGTTAAACAGTGATTTTTTAAATATTAGTAATTTACTTTTCAGTATGAATGACTTCGTTTTTATTACGATTGCCGCAATTCCAATGACTTTTGTAATTATAACAGGTGGAATCGATGTATCTGTAGGATCGATTATGGGGCTTACTTCAATTCTTATTGGTGTACTCTGGATGAATGGAATTCCGGTTATTTTAGCTGTAATTATTGCCTTGTTTATCAGTTGTCTAGCGGGTTGTATCAACGGGGTGATTATTAAAACGACAGAGGTAGAACCTCTTGTTGTTACACTTGGAACGATGTTTTTATATGCAGGAATTGCACTTGTTATCTCGGGTGGCTCAAATGCCAGTGGATATGAAGGGATAAGTGGTTTACCGGATTCTTACGTGCAACTTGCAAATGGAAGTTTTATAGGAATTCCTAATTTAGTATGGTTACTTTTCGTTTTGACTGTTTTGTTTACACTCTTACTTCATCGAACAAGGTACGGACGTTATGTCATATTGACAGGTGCGAGTGAAAAGGCAGCTAAATATTCGGGTATTCGAACAAAAAAAATAGTAACTATTGCCTATATTCTTTCTGGGTTAGGAGGTGGATTAGGAGGGGCTTTTTTAACAGCATATTTTGGCTCAGCTCGAGCTGATATTGGAAGCGAGACAATTCTGCCGGTTATTACGGCAGTTGTATTAGGTGGGACACTCATCACTGGGGGAAAAGGAAGTATTCTTGGAACAGTACTAGCAAGTATATTTATTGGAATGATGCAGTACGGTTTACAAATGACAGGTTTAACGAACGAACAGTCAAATGTAGTTATTGGTATTATACTTATCCTCTCTGTTATTATTAGGCATTTCAAGTTACAGCAACTCACTATGTGGAAAAGAAGGAAATTGCATAAGGGGGAAATGTCATGAAAAGAAAACTGGGGATTTTTATCATTACATGTGTTTGTATCATCGGTTTAATCGCATGTTCTAGCAAAACAGCAGACAAGAAAAAAGCAGATGATGTGAAATTTGCTTTCATTCCGAAATTGACAGGGGTTGGCTTCTTTACATCAGGTGGTGAAGGGGCAAAAGAAATGGGAGATAAATTAGGGGTACAAGTGAAATATGATGGGCCGTCAGAGGCTAGTGTATCAGGGCAAGTAAAATATATAAACAATTTTATTAATCAAAACTATGATGCATTGATGGTTTCATCTACATCGGTTGATGGACTTTCACAATCATTACAACGCGCTAAGAAAAAAGGAATGACGGTGTTGACATGGGATTCTGATGTAAATCCGAAAGACCGTTCATTTTATATAAGCCAAGGAACGCCGGAGCAACTGGCAAATTTATTAATTCAAATGACCTCATCACAAATTGGAGATAAAGGAAAAGTAGCATTCTTTTATTCAAGTCCGACTGTAACAGATCAAAATCAGTGGGTAACAAAAGCAAAAGAGATTATAAAAGAAAAATATCCAAATTGGGAAATTGTAACGACGCAGTACGGAGAGAATAATGCACAAAAATCATTATCGGTTGGAGAAAGCATTTTAAAAACGTATCCAGATATTAATGCAGTGATTTGTCCTGATGCAACAGCACTTCCAGCAATGGCACAAGCTGCTGAAAACTTAAAAATGGATAAAAAGGTAGTTGTGACAGGATTTTCAACTCCAAACGTAATGCGTGATTATGTAAAACGTGGAACTGTTCAGCAATTTGGGCTATGGGATGTAAAACAACAAGGCGCACTTGCCACTTATGTTGCAAATGAAATTGTGGTAAAAGGAAAGAAATTAAAAGTTGGCGATAGCTTTGAAGTTCCGAATATAGGTAAAGTAAAGGTGGAACCGAATTCTATTCAAGGTTATGACTATGAAGCAGATGGAAATGGAATCATTGTATTACCAGAAAGAGTTGTATTTACGAAGGATAATATTGATAAGTATAATTTTTAATGTTGAAATGAAAAACGTCCGGTATTTTTATCGGACGTTTTTATTATGCCAATCTTTTAGAATCTCTTCATCAATTTGTCCAACTACTTCTTGTGTACCATCACCTTTTTCAATTTTAACCTCAGCCCATTCTGTATTACTAACGACATACCAAAACCTTTTTGTTCCTTCAACAGTAATGATTTTTGCATTTTTGTTCCCGACATAAACTTTAGTAATAGCGTTATCACGAATTGTTCCAGCATAAATGTAAGGGATTTGATGCATGGAAGTCCATCTTACAGGGCTATTCCATTCAGTTCCTGTAGTTCTTATCCAATTCCACTTGTCACTTTCCTTTTCAAAATAAGCAATGAATATTTGTTCTCCTTGCTGATTTTGTTCTGTAAATATTGCTACGGCATCATTTTCTTGTGAAACATTCATTTCTGTATGAATGAGAGTGTAGGAATTGTTCTTTTGTCCAAAATGCATTTTTTGCATCTTTTCATGGAAGTACATATAAAAGGATTGCTCTTTTGAACAGCTAATAAGAAATGTGATTAATATGAGGAAAGTATAGGTTATATTTCTATTCAACTTGCTGCCTCCTTTTATCTTGAAGGATAAGTCTTTTTAGCAAAATAAGTACAAATATCCTAATAATTGTATTTATGTTAAAATTATTCTGAATATTAAATTATGCGATTGGAGGAGTCGATTTGCTTACACAAGAACAAATCTCCAACTTATTTAGAAATTTTTCTATAAAAGAATGTAAAGGATCGAGCGATTTATATGAACATTTATCATTAAAAATTTCAGAAGACGAGGAAATCCTTGCATTAGCGTCACACGCACAACTTGGTCAGCCAACTCCTAACTTATTACTTGGTGCTGTTCACTATTTATTACTGAAAGGGAGTAATCATGTATTAAAACAATACTATGGTAGCCTTGTTTCGGCTCCAGAAAAAAATCTAGAACATTCTTTTCAACATTTTAAAGATTTTTGTCAGATTCATAGGGAAGAGATAATCAATATTTTAAAAACAAAGCTAGTGCAGACAAACGAAGTAAGACGATGTACATATTTATATCCGAGTTTTTGTTATATATTTAATAAAGTGAACAAGCCTTTAGCGCTAATTGAAATTGGGACAAGTGCTGGTTTACAGCTGTTCTGGGATCAGTATAGCTATTCTTATGGAACAGGAGAGGTTTTTGGAAATAAAGACTCTAAAGTTCATTTGAAATCAGAAATAAAAGGGGAGAATCAGCCATTTTTCTTACAACAAAGTCCACCTGTCGTAGAAAGAATCGGACTTGATTTACATATAAATGATTTAAATAATGAGGAAGATTACTTATGGTTACGCTCACTTATTTGGTCTGAGCATAAAGAACGACTTGAAATGTTTGATCACGCAGCAGCTTGTTTAAAAGAACAATCTGTAAAATTAATAGAAGGGGATGGAGTAGCTCTTCTTTCAGAAATTGCAGAACAAATTCCAGAGGATTCGGTGATTTGTGTTTTCCATACACATGTAGCGAATCAAATACCAGAGAGTGTAAAACATAAATTAGTAGAAAAAGTTAAAGAAATTGGTGCGAAACGGGATGTTTTCCATCTTTATAACAATATGTGGGATAGAGATCTTCATCTTGATTGTTTTATGAATGGGAAAGAATACAATGAAACTGTTGGAGAAACGGATGGCCATGCGCGTTGGTTTAGTTGGAGGTTGGGCGATAAATCGCTTTGTTAGACTTATGAATAAACAAAAATGAAAGTAACTAGTTACTTTCATTTTTGTTTATGATAATATGTTAGTAATCACTTACTTACATATTGGATGGAGGAATTAGAATGGGAAAACCAACAGCGAGAGAAAAGGTTATGGAAGCAGCGACTTTATTATTTGGTGAAAAGGGATATACGGCCACGACAATTCGTGAAGTTGCAGAAAAAGCAGGGGTAAGCGAGTTGACAATTTTTCGTAATTTTAAAAACAAGGAAAATTTATTTCGGGAAAGTATTATTTTGCGAACAACCCCAGTTGCTTTATTAGAGGAATTAGAAGAACAGTTTACAGGTGATTTAAATAAAGACCTTACAAAGATTGCAGAAACATACATTCAGGTAAACTTACCAAAATTAAATTATATTTGGGCAGCATTACTAGAATCTAGACAAAATAGTGAAATGAAACGATTACTTCATGAATTAAATTCACATTTAGTTGACCATTTAGAAACATATTTACAGCTACTTGGAGAGAAGGGACATATTATTACATGTAACTATCGTTTAATAGCGAACATGTTTTATGGACAATTATTCTTATATATTATGAATGTGAGTATAACGGAAGAGGATATTCAATTAGAAGAGTACATAGAGACATGTGTAACTCTATTTATTAACGGGATTTCAAATAAGAAAAATTAAGAGAGAGGAAATGGAAACATGAGAAAATTATTTGCGCTATTTGCATTAGTTGCAGGATTCTTCATGGCAATTTTAGATTCAAATATTGTAAATATTGCATTGCCAGAAATGACAAAAACATTTCATACGTCTATTGATACAATTTCTTGGATTGCAAATGGATATAATGTCGCTTTTGTTACTTGTTTATTAATAGCAGCTCGTCTTGCGGATCAATTTGGCCGCAAGAAGCTGTATGTTATTGGGTTATTAGGGTTTTCTATCAGCTCACTTATGTGCGGAGTGGCAACATCTTTTCATACATTAGTAATTTTTCGGGTGTTACAAGGAATTTCTGCAGCCATAATTGTACCTGTTGCGATGCCGCTTGGACTTGAACTTGTGCCAAAAGAAAAACAAGGTATGATAGGTGGAGTTATGGGGGCTTTTGGTGGATTAGCTGCAGCGATTGGTCCATCACTTGGAGGTGTTTTAACAGATAAACTAAGTTGGAACTGGGTATTTTTTATTAATGTTCCAGTCGGTATTCTATCCTTAATCTTTGTCTTTCTTTTTATTAAAGAATCATATGATCATACAGCTAGTTCTAAAATAGATTGGGCAGGTATGGTTACTTCATCATGTGCATTGTTTTTACTTGTGTACGCTCTGATACAAGTAAATAAATCGAGTTTAAGTCCGCTAAGTATAAGTCTTCTCTTTGTTATTTCTTTTATAAGCTTCATATTGTTTATCTTTATTGAAAAGAAAAGTGAAAATCCGATGTTACCCCTATATTTATTCTCATATAAGGAGTTTTCGTTTTCAAATCTTTCATTATTTTTTGTAGGCATGGGTTTAATGAACTTTTTATTTGTTTTTGCATTTTACTTAGTTCAAGTAGATGGAATGAGCGAGCTTCAATCAGGGATGATTATTAGTACACTTGCGGTAGTATCAATGGTAGTTACCGCGATTATGACACCCATTGCTGCAAAACGTGGAAGTAGTGTTATCGGTAGTATAGGAATTATCGCATTTATAATCGCTTCGTATTTATTTGGTCATATGGAATCAGGCTTTTCAAATTGGGATTATATTTGGCGACTCGTGGTTGTAGGTTTTGGTGCAGGGTGTACGCTTGCTCCATTGACAACAACTGCCGTTTTAAGTGTTCCAACCGAAAAATCAGGTATTGCGTCAAGTATATCTAATATTTCTAGAACAGTAGGAAGTATAGTAGGTGTAGCGATATTAGTTGTGATTTTAAATCATCAATTATCTATCGAAAAAGAAGAAATAAAGCAACAAGTGAAAGCGATGATTCAAAAAGGCAATCAAACAGACTTTGAAAAACAAAAAATACTACACGTAATACAAACAAGTGATGAGAAGAAATATGTAAGCATGGAATCAGAGGAAGGAAATAAACTCTACGAACAAATTAAATGGAAATATAAATACGGGGTTATTCGTAGTTTTAATAAAACTTTTTTAATAGGAGCATTTATTTTCTTTTTGGCACTTATTTGTAGTGTAGTGGAAATATACATGAATAGAAAAAGGACAATAAATTAAGACATACAGGTTAAAATGAAGAGAGAATATAGCAACTTAATTTACATAATGTTATTATGGTTATTAGATCTGTATCGGCTATTACTTAATTGATAATCCTCATTTCAAGATATTAAGGAAGATAAAATATTTAAAGTGAAAGTTTAGTATAAAAGCACTTTAAAAAGAACGCTAGTTCGTATATACTTAATACAATTGAAGTTGAAGTAGAAGAAGGGAAGAAAAGATAATGATTCATAAAATCGGTCAAATTATGTTATATGTAAATAATCAAGATGAGGCTGTGCAATTTTGGACAGAAAAAGTAGGTTTCCACTTAGTTGCGGATGAAGATAACGGTCAAGGGTTTAGATGGATTGAAATCGCGCCAACAGAGACAGCAGAAACGAGTATTGTTCTACATAATAAAGAATTAATTGCGAAGATGCAGCCTGAATTAAATCTTAGTACACCCTCCATGTTGTTTTTCACTGAAGATATCGATAAATTATATAAAGAGTTTGTAGAGAAAGAAATTACAGTTGGAGAAATTGTAAATATGCCGTCTGGTAGAGCGTTTAATTTTGCTGATCATGAGAAGAATTACTTTGCAATTATGGAGAAAAATTAATTAAGAGTATAAATCGATTTGAAATATGAACACGATGTTTTAAAGTTTGTATAGATCCTGTTTTACAGGGTCTTTTTTTATCATTTTAACCGATTCATCCCCCTCCTCTAAACGAAGTGAAGGTGGGGGGAGTTCAATTGGCTCTGTTAAAGTATTATGTTGATAGTAATAAAAATAAAAGAACCAAACTTTGGTCCTTTTACTGTATGTATTGTTAATCAATCGCCTGTTTCGTTAACGAAATATTGGTATTAAAAAATTCTGAGTAGTCCTGTAAATGATAATCAGCTAAATCACTTTGACTTTGAAACATACATGTTGAAATTCCTAATTTTTTTGCGGGTAATAAATCTAATTCTCTGTCTCCAATAACTAAATTGATTCTGTGTTTTGTGTGCAAATGAATATATGCTAATGGATTGGGTTTTCGAGGAAAACCATCGTCAATCGTAACCATATCAACAAAGTATTTATCCCATCCGTAGTACTTTAATATGGCTGAAATTCCGTCCCTATGCTTATGGGTCATAATTACATTTTTATTTGCAAATTTTAAGATTTCTTCTACATTATCAAACGGTTTCATCTCTTTTGGAGATAGTTTCTTCGTTAGGTTTTTTATTTCTTCTTCTTTATTGCTGGAAATGTTATAGTAATCAATTGCATGAGAATACGAAATTTTTAACTTTTCATAGATTTCCTGTTTATCCACTGTATCTCCTAAAACCTGAGAGAGTATTTTTGTATACGCAGGATAAGTATCAAATAATGTTCCATCAAAATCCCACAAAATGTTCAATTAAACCACCCTTTTTATAATTATATCAGTATAAATTCGTCAAGCTAACGTAAACTCCTTCTTTTATTGAACTACCCGCATGGACGAACAGGGGATAATCCCAATTAAAACTCAAATGTAGATATTCTGTTAATGTAAGGGGGAAGGTTTTCACTATAATTACATCGAATTTATTAAATGAAACGCAGGATATTATTGTGATTTATCCCGCTATTCGCGTGCAGTAAAACCCCCGACTCAAAATTCAGCAGAAGCAAAGAAGTTGGGTGAAGATRGGGCTGCCCGTAAAAGCTTAATTGGTGAGGGCTGATAGTCAGTGGGGGTGAAGAAACCCCAAATGATTAAAGTTTCACTTTATCTTAAGGAGAGGGAATAATTGAACCTAGGTAATCCGATAGCTATTGGGAATACAGCAAAGATATATCTTTATGATAATAAAATTGTGAAAGTGTTTAAAAAGCACTTTCCAAATACAGAATCTTTATATGAGGCAAAGAAACAAGAATACGCTTATTCATGCGGGATTCAAGTCCCAAAGGTATTAGAAGTCACAGAAATAAAGGGTAGGCAAGCAATTATAATGGAATATGTAAAAGGGAAAACAGTAGGTGATCTCTTAATTCATAATATGGAACGAGCTGAGCATTACATAAGTATTTGTGTTAATGCACAACAAAAGGTGCATGCTGTTGTTGTTGATTCGGATTTACTTGAACCGATGTCAGAAAAACTATATCGCCAGATTAAATCAGCACATAATCTAGATGAGAAACAAAAGGGTAAATTGTTAAGAAAATTGGATTCAATGGTATTTGAACCTAGGCTATGTCATGGGGATTTTCATCCATTTAATTTGATTTTGAGTAATGATAATGTGAAAATTATTGATTGGGTGGATGCTAGCGCGGGAGATATTCGTGCCGATGTCTACCGAACATATTTGTTGTATGCCCAGGCTTCAGTAGAGTTGGCTGAAATGTATTTACGTATATATTGCAAAAATGCTGGTTTATCAAGGGATGAAGTTATAAAGTGGGCTCCTATTATTGCTGGGGCAAGATTGTCAGAAAAAGTATCTTCAGAAAACATAGAACATCTAAAGAGATTAGTAGACTAGTATTGTCATTAAGGAACACGATAGAACTAGCATTTCTGTAATAATCAAATTTTTTAATGCGACAGAATTAGATAATAAAACCGTTCAAAATTTTTGAACGGTTTTTGGTTGTTATATTATTTTTTAACTTATATATTGAAAAGTTATGCTAGATAGTTATTTCGATTTGATTTCCTTCTGGATCACTAATTACGCTCTCATAATAGCCATCTCCAGTGAAACGTGGTCCATTTAATACCGGATATCCAGCTTCTTTTAATGTTTTGGTTAGTTGATTCACATTTTCTTCACTACCAACAGAAAAAGCCAAGTGAGCATACCCGGTTATATTGGGATTAGGTTTATCTTCTATTCCTTTCTTTCGCATAATTTCAAGGCGTACTCCAGATTCAAAAGTAATAAAATAAGATTCGAAGTGTTTAGCTTTATTGTGATATAAAGAATTCGCCTCTCCATTAAAGTATTGTGTATAGAAAGTGCGCATTGTATCTAAATCATTCACCCAAATTGCTATATGTTCAATTTTCATTTATTTCACCAGTCCTGTTCTTACGTGAATTTATCCCGCATTAATAGACAGTAACATTCCCACCTCAAAATTTAGCGGAAGCAAAGAAGTTATGTGAGAGATGGAGAACTTCAAACTTCATAATGTTTTACTTTATGAAGTTTGAAATGATATGTCAAGAAATAAGAGTGGATGCTGAAAGAAATCGATTTTAAACATAGAAATGAAAAAGTTATTTAGCAAAGATTTATGTTAATTTTCTGATGTGGGAATACATAGGTTTTTTAATAGAATGAGTCTTTACATAGTAATTTAATATTTTTACGGTAATTACAAGTTAAGGAGGAGAATAATTTATGGGTCAATATGAACAAATGTTGCTCGTTGGAACAATTATGTCTATTATACTATCCATAATAATTTTGGGATCATTATATTATAATCCTCGTCTATGGTTAAATGACTATCCTAAGGATATTCAAAAATCTGTTCTGCCAAAAACAATTACTGAAAAAAGACAAACTTTATACTTTGGAATTGTATATAATGTAATTCTTTTTGGAACACCCTTCATTTCAACTTTTTTACTAAATCAACATAAGAAATTATTTTTTATAGATGCTTTCTTACATTCTTTTGGAATTTTAATGATTTTTAACTTAGTTGATTTACTCATTCTAGATTGGCTTATATTTTGCCGGATTACCCCGAGATTTGTTGTTATTCCTAGTACAGAAGGGATGAAGGGATATAAAGATTATAAGATGCATCTAAGAGGAGCAATGATTGGTACGCCTTTCCTCATAATTGTTAGTTTATTCATTGCTGGAATTGCTATAAATATTTAGTACGAGGAAAATATTGTATTTTATTTAGAGGAGATAAGGATGGACATTATAATTAGGAAACTAGAATTAGAGGATTTGAATGAATTTCCTGAAATTGATGACAGTTTTACGGTTGATTCTAAGTTAGTTCTTTCATTAGGAGCGAAGAATCAACGAATAGAATACACAGTACGGGAAATACCAAGCTATGAGAAAAATTATTCAGAAGATATATATAAAGAGGATCAAGAGAATGATTTAGATTATAGTGAATATGTTAATAATCCAGATAAGATAAATTATTTGGCGTTTATGAATCACCAAATAATTGGAATGATTATAGTAAAGAGAAACTGGAATGGTTTTGCTTACGTGGAAGATATAAAAGTAGATAAGCAGTTTAGACAGCTTGGAGTTGGTAGGAAATTAATTGAGCGGGCAAAGGATTGGGCACAAGTTTGTGAAATGCCAGGAATCATGCTGGAGACACAGAACAATAACGTTAAAGCGTGCAAGTTTTATGAAAGTTGTGGCTTTGTTATAGGAGGCTTTGATTTTCTTGTATATAAAGGGATAAATGAGCAAAATGATGAAGTTGCAATATATTGGTATTTGAGATTAAAAGATAGTCCGATATAACCTATAGTGCTTCACGCGAACAAAGAGTGTCTTTAGAGCTTTTCATGGCACTCTTTGTTCGTTATCATGCTAAAAAAATTCTAAAGATACAAGGAATAGGTTAGTTCACCGTATGTGAGAATTTCATCATCGGTAAACCCCTGATTAGAATAGAATTTTTGACCCGAATCATTTTCAGGATGCACAGTTAAGCGAATGCGATGGCAAGATGGATGAACGATTTTTAAATGGTTAATTAATTCGTTTATTGCCGCAGCTCCAAATCCTTTTCTTTGATGTCCTTTGTCGATAAAAAAATGAAACAGCCAAAAGCCCTTTTGACAATCTAGTTCGTAATGTAGATTAAAGAAACCAACCATTTTCTCGTTATGATAAATTCCAAAAGGTTCAATCATTCTATCATCCGGCCTAATATACGCTTTAGCAAGTGCAATAGCAACAGGTGGTGTAACTTCAGAAACAAACTTTTGTTGTTCAATATTTACAGAAAGCGTGAGAGCCTCTCGCCAGTTGTCAGAAGTTATTTTTTTCAGAGTTACTTGAGACATAAGTTGAAACCTCCAGTTTAAATAGGGGATATGGGAAGAGCTATTGAACAAGCGTATTTTGCCCAGCAGCAATTTTCCACGATTCTTTTTCTTTGACCATCACATAAACAGCAAGGCTTCCTTGCTCATCTTCTATTATTTTTCCTTCAGAGGTTGTTGGGTATTGTCTAATATGTGCGATAGCTACATCAGAACGAATAAAGTTAATACTTTCAACTGTATAACAAGCGTATGAGTCCCGAAGAGGTCCTGGTAAAAGAACTTTGTGTGTCTCATTGATTTGCTTCCAACCTGATAGCCGCTTGCCAAGCGCATTGACCCATGTGGCATTCAAAGTGAAGTGGCGATCTAATTCGTCTGCATCATGTGCATTAAATGCAATTTCTATTTCGGTAATCGTTTGCTGGATTGCATTTATTTCTTCTTGCTGATGTTCTTTGGAATTATAGCCTTTAGACATATGTATTCCTCCTATGTTGGTTCGGTATCTATAGATTACTAAAGTAAAGTTGTTATAACATCCGGCAATAGTAGTATTTTTTTAGAAAGAATTAATACGAATGTATGAAAACGAGACGGATTTGAATACATTTACTTATGTGGTTTGAGAAACTTATTGATTAAGGTTTAGTAAGAGGAGTTAATTCAATAAGTCTAGAATAATATAATGTTATGGATACGGAGGGGCAGTATACTATCTCAACAGGTAAACATGTCTATTAGGTATGAATCAGAATACAATGTCATAATACACCTTGAAAGAAGTGTTTAAAACATTAATTCAAGACTAGGAGAGGACAATGATAGTTAACCTAAATGATTACTTAAAAGATTTAATGGTGGGTATTCCTGAAGGAGAAATCAGCCTACGAGATTTTCGAAACGAACAAAAATGGATTAGTTCAAACTATAAATTTGGAATGCCGGGTAGTAGAAAAAATTTAAAGGAAGTTATTTGGAATGTTGAAATAAACCCATTTTATCTTGCCAAATATACGGTGACAGAAGAACTTTATGCGATTATTATGGGAAAGAAATCTTTAATAACAGCTGAGGCTCAAAAACCAGTTGTTAATGTTTCATGGATAGATGCAGTTAATTTTTGTAATTTACTGTCTGATGCGCTAGGTTATGACAAGTTTTATGATTTTGATAATGAAAGTAAAGCAGTTGTTTGCAATTATAGTACGAATGGTTTTCGTTTACCTACAGATGCTGAATGGCAATATGCATGTAAGGCGAAATCAAAAGGATATCGGTATGGTGAAATTGATGAAATTGCTTGGTATAAAGATAATTCTAACAAACGAGTGCACGAAGTTGGTGAGAAAAAGCCTAATGAATGGGGCTTGCATGATATGGTTGGGAATGTTTGGGAGTGGTGCTGGGACTTATACGATGCAGAGACCTTCGGTACTTACAGAATAATTCGCGGAGGAAGTTGGGCAGAAGAAGAACGTGGATGTGGAGCTACTTGTCGCCGCAAGAGTATGCCTAATTTTTATATAGATGATATCGGATTTAGAATTGCGAGATCAATCATTTGATAATTGTAAAATTTTTAAAAAGAAGGATGTCATTTAGATTGTGACATCCTTTTTTTTATTTTTTCTTATTTTTATCTTTATCTAAGATGTTTTGTTCTTCAGCAAATTCAGTTCCATACGCGAATCGGCCATTCATATTAATTCGTTCATTGTTATGTCGTTCATGCGTATGAGAAAAACGATGCACAAATACTTCAGATAATGTAAAGACAATAGCGGATAGAATACTACCCCATGCGATCTGCATATAATTGTCCAATAAAATATTACCGAAAATCCACACACTTAAATATGTTAACAAAAARTCAGCCATAATAGCGGCGGAATTTCCAATACGATTCAAAAGGATTTTATCAACAAACATATAAGAAACGATTGTTACAAACAGGCTAAAGGATATAACATCAACAATTGTTGCATCGAAAAATAAATCAAGTCCGATAGCAAACGCGATGATACACGATATAAATTTGATTAGCACAATTGTAAAATTACTCACATTGCACACCTCCCGTTTTTTACATAGTTTTGGTATAAAGCGAGAAGTTCATACATTTCTTATGTATGTACATGATTGTAAATAAAATTTTTCATGTTAAACATCTTGTCAAAATATTAAAAAAATAAGCGAAAAATGTTATAGTAAAATGAGAGTGTATGACATTTTTAGGTAAGGGGGATCCAAATGTGGATTACTTCAGAAGTAGAAATTCCAGATGAACTATTTGATAATCTTGAACAAGGAAGGCTTGTATTATTTGTCGGAGCAGGAGTTTCTATGAAAGGGAAATCAAACTTACCAAATTTCGATGATTTAGTTGATGAAATTGCGGAAGCTTTATATGTTGAAAAGCGTGAAAATACAGAACCGCATGATTATTATCTTGGAAAAGTTGCGAAGACGAAAGATGTACATCAAGTTGCACAAGATCTTGTTGATGTGAAAAATTCAAAACCGAATCCATTACACTATGCCATTCCACGGCTTTTTTCAGATGATATTGATGTTCGCATCGTTACTACAAATTTTGATCAGCATTTTACAAGTGTAATTCGGGAAATGAATCGAGATATCAATATATATTACGCACCTGCACTTCCAACAGGTAGAGCGTTTAAAGGTTTAGCATATATACACGGCAATGTAGAACAGGAAAAAGAAAATTTAATATTAACGGATGGCGATTTTGGAAGGGCTTACTTAACAGAGGGTTGGGCAAGAAGATTTTTAGTTGATTTATTTTCAAATTATACGGTGTTATTCATCGGATATAGTCATAATGATCCTGTCATGAAATATTTAGCAACAGGTTTACCACCGAGTACAAAACGTTATGCATTTGTTGCACAAGGAGATAATACATATCACTGGGAGCATTTGGGAGTAAGGCCCATTGTTTATCCAAATAAGGCGAACAATCATCAGGCACTTGTTCAAGCGGTGAAGCGCTGGGCTGAATTAATGGGAGATAATTATATTACAAAAAGAATGCGAATTCGTGATATCGTGACAGTTCCACCATCAGTTGAACAAGAGCAATTATCATATATAAAGCAATCAGTAAAAAAAATTGAAACACTCCGGTATTTTATAGAGTTTGCTCGCGATTATGGATGGGTAGAATGGTTAGAGGCAGARGGCAAAATCCAAAATTTATTTTTGCTTTCCACTATTCATAGTGAAGAGGATGAATTGTTGGCCGAGTGGCTCGTCAAACAATTTCTTTTTAGCCACCAAAAAGAATTATTTCAGCTTATTTATAAAAATCACTCAAAAATTTCTCCTTTGTTATGGCGAACGATTTGTACGTATTTAAACGAAACAAAAGAGCAAATTGAACCGCTATTATTCGCAAAATGGACATTGCTCTTACTGGAAACAGCAGAAAAAAATAGTAGCTCTATAGAATTGGTTTCATATTTGTTACATAAATGTTCCTTTCCTGATCATAAAGAAATTTTCGTCTTATTGTTGGCGTTTATTTTGGATGGGAAAATTAAATTAAAGCGTGTCAGAAGATGGGAACACGATATGCAAGATTCAATTGAATTAGAGGAGACAAGCCGTTTACCAGTTCCTGTATTTGCATTTGTACAAAGAATCTGGGATGAAAAAATGAAACCGCATATCGCATATTTTGCCGACCCAATTATGGTCATAGGGTTAGAAAAAATCCAAATGTTATTTTTAAGGCAGACTGCACTGCAGAAAAAGGACGGTGTGACATATAATACAGTCGAATTTTCAGAGCATGACTTACAGCCAAAAGATTTTACATTTTTAATTCGTATTGTAAAAGAATGTCTCGCCTATTTATGTGAAAATAATAAGAGAAAGGCAAACTACTATATCGCCCAAATGATAGAAACAGATAGTATATTACAAAAACGAATTGCAATAGCTGCGATGAGTAAAAATTCATTTGTAACTGACGATGAAAAAATCAAATGGCTACTAGAACAAAAGTTGCTTTTACATGTTACATATAGGCATGAAGTATTTAAATTTTTAAAGAAGCATTATCCATTTACTTCGGAACAAAGAAAGCAAGAAGTGTTACAAAAGGTTATGAAACACCTTGTTAATGAGAGGGCTTTTGATGCTTGCCTTATTATGGATTTACTTTATACATGTGATCCAAATAGTAATTGTACAGTACAAGCATATAAAAAAATGAAACAAAAACATCCTCATTTTTCCCCAGAACGTTACGGTGAAAAGCGAGTAGAGGATGCTGTACAAAGTATTACATGCAACGTAACGGCCGATGGATTATTGCAGTTGAAAGACCATGAAATGATGAAACAAGTTAGGCTTTTTTCTCATGACGGTATTTTTGAACAACGTCATTTTTTAGAAATGTTATCAAAGGCATGTAAATTGGATACAGAGTGGAGTATTTCGCTTGCGTATCAATTAGTAGGGGAAGGTAAGGTAAGTAATGAAGTATGGTTTGTCTGTATTCGGGCATGGAGGAATAATCGTAAGTTTACAAATCAACAAATACAAAAAATCATTCCACTCTTGCAACAATTTGTAAGAAATACATCTTTTCATTGGTTAATTAGCAGTTTTCTTTATGAAATCAGCAATCGATTAGAAGAATTCCAAGAGAATAGTATACGTGTGGTGAAACGCTTTGCCTTTTCTTTATTTCCTCAAGTAATGAAAGGTAATCTGAATTTCAAGATAGAGGAGCATGACTTTTATAATGAGTCTATTCAACATCCTGTTGGAAAGATGACATCAGTATTATTAAAGCTACTAGCATATGACCACTTATACGATCGGAATATTCACGAATACTTGTTTTTATTTGAAGAACAAATGAGAACATTTTCGCAGAGTACCAATTTCATGTTTGCACGATTAACAGCAGATGTAACATTTTTATATCATATTGAGAAACAGTGGTGTAGAAAAAAACTGTTACCTTATCTCGATTTAAAAAAACAAGAAAAAGCAATAAAATATGCATGGGCAGGACTCTGCTATACACAAATAAATTTACCGTTATTTACAGAGATAAAGCGATATATTAAATATGCAGTCGAGCATTTACATTTGTTACATCCACATACAAAAGAAGTGTTCTTAAAGTGGCTCAGCTTTGTCTTTATTAAATGTGTATTATATTGGGATCAACGAGCAGATTGGTTATATCCACTTTTTATACAGGAAACGGAAAATGAAAAAATTAAGTTTATGGAACATTTATGTTATTATGTGAATACATTAAGCGCGAGAGAACAACAAAAATTTTGGGAAGCTTGGTTAGCTGGATTTTTGAGTGAACGTCCAAAAATGAGTTCTATAACCGGTAGGGAATATGTCATGTTTTTACGTTTTGTATTATGTATGGATGGAGTTGCAGAAAAGGGATTACAAACAATTCTTACTTGTTTCTCGCCGCCATCAGAACGTTACGATCAAGCGGAAATGAAACAACTATTTTTGGCTATTTTGGAAAAGAAAAAGAACATGAAAGATCATGTAGAGGCTTATGGTGAGTTGTTTTTTTCTTTATTACAACACTTGCATGAGGCGAATTTTTTTGAAAATGAAATCATCGAGATTAAACAATTATTAACAGAGTATCAAGTGGAGCATGATTTACTAATATCTATTCAAAACGAAATGATTCGTATTGGACTTGTGATGACAAATTTACAAGATTAATAGTGGGTAAAAAGTGGAATTTCAAAAAAAAAATAAAAAGGTATTGACAGTATTTTAAAAAGCATTCTATAATACGAATCATAACTTATTCAATTTCAAAAACATTTGAATAAACAAAGTGCGATGAAGAGATCACAGTAGTGAGGATCTTACTGTAACAGAGAGCTGATGGTTGGTGTGAATCAGTACAGGGATAATCATGAATTACAGTCTTGGAGCATCTTTTTCGGATTAAAGATATATGTTCTTTATGAAGGAAAGGCGGTCAAATGATCGTTAACAGTGAAGAGAGGTAGACGAAATAAGTCTACAACTAGGGTGGTACCGCGATAAATATCGTCCCTACTGATTGGATCAGTAGGGACTTTTTGTATTTTTGTGGCCCAACTTGAAAATGGAATATTATATGCATTGAAAGGAAAAGGAGTAGTAGTTGTTTCCCTGTAACAGAGAGCTGGTGGTTGGTGTGAACCAGTACAAAAACAAGTGCGAATTACAGTCCTGGAGCATCTTTTTCGTAGTAAAGATAATCATCTTTATGAAGGGAAAGACGGTCAAATGATCGTTAACAGTGAAGAGAGGTAGACGAAACAAGTCTGCAACTAGGGTGGTACCGCGATAAATATCGTCCCTACTGAGTAAATCAGTAGGGATTTTTTGTACACAGAAAGACGGTATCGATCCCATAATGAGTTTTTGTAAAATATCAATTCAGAAAATAGGGAATTTTCATTCCTTTATTATAGTTTTAAACATTAAAAGGAGGATTTTAAAATGGCAAATCATGAGTTAGAACAATTACGTAAACAGGTGGATAAAATTAATTTGCAGTTACTGGAATTGTTGAATGAACGAGGTAAAGTTGTTCAAAAGATTGGGGAACAAAAACAAGTGCAAGGTACGAAACGTTTTGATCCAGTTCGTGAGCGTGAAGTACTTGATATGATCGCAGAACATAATGAAGGACCATTCGAAACTTCAACAGTTCAACACATTTTCAAAACAATTTTCAAAGCAAGTTTGGAATTACAAGAAGACGACAATCGTAAAGCATTACTTGTTTCACGTAAAAAGAAAAAAGAAAATACAATCGTGGATGTAAAAGGTGAATTATTAGGAAACGGAACACAAACATTCATCATGGGTCCTTGTGCAGTAGAAAGTTTAGAGCAAGTTCGCCAAGTGGGGCAAGCGATGAAAGAACAAGGATTAAAATTAATGCGCGGCGGTGCTTTCAAACCGAGAACGTCACCATACGACTTCCAAGGATTAGGGGTTGAAGGCTTACAAATTTTACGCCAAGTAGCCGATGAATTCGATTTAGCGATTATCAGTGAGATTTTAAATCCAAACGATGTAGAAATGGCTCTTGAGTACGTTGATGTCATTCAAGTTGGGGCACGAAACATGCAAAACTTCGATTTATTAAGAGCTGTGGGTAAAGTAAATAAACCTGTATTATTAAAACGTGGTTTAGCAGCGACAATTGATGAATTCATTAATGCAGCTGAATACATCATCGCACAAGGAAATGATCAAATTATACTATGTGAGCGCGGTATCCGCACATACGAAAGAGCAACGCGTAATACGTTAGATATTTCAGCAGTACCAATTTTAAAGAAAGAAACACATTTACCTGTTGTTGTGGACGTAACGCATTCTACGGGACGCAGAGATTTATTATTACCTACTGCAAAAGCAGCACTAGCAATTGGAGCAGATGCAGTCATGGCAGAAGTACATCCAGACCCAGCAGTTGCATTATCTGATTCTGCACAGCAAATGGATATTCCAGAGTTCCATAAATTCATGGAAGAGTTAAAGGGATTTAAAAATAAATTATCTTAATTTCATATTAAATATGCATTGAAAGGGAAACAGTAGTGCTTATCTCCCTGTTTATAGAGAGCTGATGGATGCTGAGAATCAGTACAAAGATAAGCATGAATTACAGCCCTAGAGCATCTTTTTCGTAGTAAAGATCATATCTTTATGAAGGGAAAGACGGTCTCATAGATCGTTAACAATGATAAGAGGTAGACAAAAAATAGTCTACAATTAGGGTGGTACCGCGATATTAATCGTCCCTACTGAGCGCTCAGTAGGGACTTTTTTGTACAAAAAAATAATAAAGGGGTAAGAGAAATGAGATATATTACAGCCGGAGAATCACATGGTCCGCAGTTAACTGTTATTTTAGAAGGTGTACCTGCAGGATTATCGTTACAAGCAGAACATATTAATAAGGAATTATTAAGAAGACAAAAAGGGCATGGTCGCGGGAGACGCATGCAAATTGAAACGGATACAGTAGAGATTGTAAGTGGTGTGCGCCACGGAATAACGCTTGGTTCACCAATTACATTAATCGTAAAAAATGATGATTTCAAACATTGGACGAAAGTAATGGGGGCTGAACCTATTTCGGAGCAAGAAAATAAAGAAATGAAACGTACAATTACAAAACCACGTCCAGGACATGCAGATTTAAATGGTGCAATTAAATATGGTCACCGTGATATACGAAATGTTTTGGAACGTTCTTCTGCAAGGGAGACAACTGTCAGAGTAGCTGCTGGTGCAGTTGCAAAACAAATTTTAAAAGAATTAGGTGTACAAATTGCAGGACATGTTCTTGAGATTGGYGGGATACAAGCAAATCGTGTAGGCCGATTACTAATAGAAGAAATTCAAACAATTACAGAAAATTCACCTGTGCGTTGCCTAGATAAAGAGGTAGAGCAAAAGATGATGGATGCTATCGATACTGCAAAAAGCAGTGGGGATTCAATAGGTGGAATTGTAGAAGTAATTGCGGAAGGGATGCCAATTGGTGTTGGTAGCTACGTACATTATGATCGTAAATTAGATGCAAAACTCGCGGGAGCAATTATGAGTATTAATGCTTTTAAAGGTGCTGAAATTGGGATTGGATTTGAGGCGGCAAGGCAGCCAGGAAGCTTAGTACACGATGAAATCCTATGGGATGAAGAAAAAGGCTATACAAGAAAAACAAATCATGCAGGTGGATTAGAAGGTGGTATGACTACAGGAATGCCAATTGTAGTAAGAGGTGTAATGAAGCCGATTCCTACATTATATAAGCCACTTGTGAGTGTAGATATTGATACGAAAGAAACATTCCAAGCAAGTATTGAACGATCTGATAGTTGTGCAGTACCAGCTGCAAGTGTTGTTGCAGAAGCTGTTGTTGCATGGGAGCTTGCGGATGCATTAGTTGAACAATTCGGAAAAGACCGCATGGAATTAATCAAGCAAAATATTACGCAGCATAACAAATATGCAAAAGAATTTTAAAAAGGATGGATGCCAGATGAAGGTAAAAGAGAAATTATCATCATTACAGCCATATAAACCAGGTAAATCAGCGCAGCAAATGAAAGAGATATATGGGGATCATTCATTTGTAAAATTAGCATCAAATGAAAATCCATTCGGTTGTTCACCACGTGTTATAGAAGAGTTGCAAAAAGCATGGCATGAACATGCCTTATATCCAGATGGAGGAGCTGTAGAACTTCGCCAAACAATTGCAGAAAAACTACAAGTTCAAAAGGAACAAATTATATGTGGAAGCGGACTTGATGAAGTCATTCAAATTATAAGCCGTGCGGTACTTTGTAAGGGAGATAATGTAGTAACAGCAGGAGAAACTTTCCCGCAGTATCGTCATCATGCAGTTATTGAAGGCTGTGAAGTGAAAGAAGTTCCACTGCAAAATGGCTCATACGACTTAGAGGGAATTGCAGAAGCAATAGATGAAAAAACAAAAATTATTTGGATTTGTAATCCGAATAATCCAACAGGCACATATATTGATGACCGAAAATTAAATGAATTTATAAATAGTGTGCATGACAGTGCGCTAATTGTAATCGATGAAGCGTACTATGAATATGTCACAGCGAAAGATTTTCCAGAAACAATACCATTATTGAAAAAACATAAAAACCTTCTTATATTACGAACATTTTCTAAAGCGTATGGTTTAGCATCATTTCGCGTTGGATATGCAATTGGACAAGAAGAATTGATTGAGAAATTGAATGTTGTGCGTTTGCCATTTAATGTATCTTTACCTGCGCAAAGAGCAGCAACAATCGCTTGTAATGATGAAGAATTTATAAAGGAAGTAGTTCGCATAAATCGAGAAGGACTAGAGCGATATGAGAGTTTTTGTAACGAGAATGAGATTTCGTTTTATCCATCTCAAACAAACTTTATCTTTTTACCAGTAGACGATGCTGGGGAAATATATGAACGATGTGCGCACGCAGGTTTTATTATTCGCCCGTTTCCAAATGGTGTCCGGATTACGATTGGAACGAGCGAACAGAATGAGGGAGTGATTTCAGTGTTAAAACAGCACTTTATAAATAGAAAAAATGAGTTTCGAGATGAGGCAAATGTGTAAAAAAGTTTTATTAATTGGTACAGGATTAATTGGTGGTTCTCTCGCGCTAGCGATTAAAAGAGAACATGAAGTGATGATTACAGGTTATGACATTCATAGCGAACAAGTGAAGCGCGCGAAAGAACTTCACGTAATTGATGAAATTGCAGAAGATTTACAAACTGCTTGTGAGGGGGCGGAATTAATTGTTTTTGCTTCCCCAGTTGAAGAAACAACAAAGTTATTACGTAAGCTCGCGGCATACGATTTACGTGAAGATGTAATTGTTACAGATGTAGGAAGTACAAAGGGAACGATTATGAATGAAGCAGAGTCTTTATTACCAGAAGAGGTCTCTTTTATTGGGGGACATCCGATGGCAGGTTCACACAAAACGGGAGTTGAAAGTGCGAAAGCACACTTGTTTGAAAATGCATTTTACATTTTAACACCAATGAGTCATGTATCAAATGATCGAGTGGAACAACTAAAAGAATGGTTAAAAGGAACAGGATCACATTTTCTCGTATTGAATACGGAAGAACACGATTATGTAACAGGGATTGTAAGTCATTTTCCTCATTTAATTGCGGCGGGCCTGGTGAAACAAGTTGAAAAGCATGCAGAGGAGAATCCATTAATTCATCAGCTTGCGGCAGGTGGATTTAAGGATATTACACGTATTGCATCAAGTAGTCCGAAAATGTGGAGTGATATTGTCAAACAAAATCGAAATCATTTACTGCAGCTACTAGAAGAGTGGATGTTGGAAATGAAAGAGTTACACAAAACAGTTGCTAATGGCGATGCGGATGAGTTGCAGAACTACTTTGCGAATGCGAAAGAATATCGTGATTCTTTACCAGTTCGTAAAAGCGGAGCGATTCCAGCTTATCATGACTTATATGTTGATGTTTTAGATAAAGTAGGGGCATTAGCTCATATTACGAGTATTTTAGCTCATGAAGAAATTAGTATTACAAATCTGCAAATTATAGAAGCGCGAGAAGGATTACTTGGTGTGCTTCGTATTAGCTTCCAAAGAGAAGAGGATCGCTTAAAAGCAGTGATCGTATTACAAAAAGAAGAATACCAAACATATGAAACAATGTAATAAGGAGAGGATGACACCGTGAAGGAGAAAACGATACAAAATGTAACAAGTGGATTGCGGGGAACGATTAGAATCCCCGGAGATAAATCTATCTCGCACCGTGCTGTCATGTTTGGAGCAATTGCGCAAGGGAAAACAACGATTAAAGGTTTTCTATCTGGTGCCGATTGTTTAAGTACCATTTCTTGTTTTAAAGAAATGGGAGTAAAAATCTCGCAAAATGGTGATGAAGTGATTGTCGTTGGAAAAGGATTAGAAGGGTTACAAGAACCTAAAAATGTTTTAGACGTTGGCAATTCAGGTACAACGATACGCTTAATGTCTGGGATACTTGCGAACACACCTTTTCATTCCTGTATTCAAGGGGATTCATCAATTGGGAAGAGACCAATGAAACGTGTAACGAATCCGCTTGGACTTATGGGAGTGAAAATTGATGGTAGAGAAGAAGGGACGTTTACTCCGCTTACAATACGAGGTGGAAGTTTAAAAGCAATCGACTATACTTCACCTGTAGCAAGCGCACAAGTGAAGTCGGCTATTTTACTTGCGGGACTGACTGCAGAAGGTGTAACAACTGTTACAGAACCTCATATTTCAAGAGACCATACAGAAAGAATGCTTGAGGCGTTTGGCGTTACGGTAACTCGTGAAGATAAAACTGTGAAAATTGCTGGTGGACAAAAATTAATAGGGACTGATATACAGGTGCCTGGTGATGTTTCTTCAGCGGCATTTTTCTTAGTTGCGGGAGCGGTTGTTCCAAATAGTAAACTTGTATTACAAAATGTTGGAATGAATCCGACTCGTACAGGAATTATAGATGTTCTTACTAAAATGGGTGCTAAGTTAGAAATACAGCCTATTAATAAGGATGCGTCAGAACCAGCTGCGAATATTACGATTGAAACATCTTCACTTCAAGGGATTGAAATTGAAGGGGATATTATCCCAAGACTGATCGATGAAATCCCAATCATTGCGCTTGCAGCAACGCAAGCAGAAGGAATTACAGTTATCAAGGATGCACATGAGTTGAAAGTAAAAGAAACAAATCGTATCGATACAGTTGTAGCTGAATTAACAAAACTAGGAGCACGTATTGAAGCAACGGATGATGGAATGATTATTTACGGTAAGTCTTCGTTAAAAGGCAATAAAGTAAATAGTCATGGTGACCACCGAATCGGTATGATGCTTGGGATTGCGGGCTCTATAGCAGAAGGTAAAACAGTACTCGGAGATGCGGAGGCTGTTGGAGTTTCGTACCCTACATTTTTTAAGGAACTGAGCAAACTACAAACTGAATTGGAAAAAGCATAAAGTTTTACTTTATGGCAACTCTGTATTTGGAAGATGATTTGTATTATATCGAGATATAATAATTATTGAAAGGTTGATGTATATTCCATCAACCTTTCTAATTTTTTAGATAGGATTTTATCTGTATGAGTACGAATGTAATAAAGGGAATAGGAGGAGAAAGTCATGAAAGTAATTGAATTAGCAGAGCGACAATATAGAGAAGCGATTGCTTTATCTGAATATGCCTTTCAATATAAGGTACCGGAAGATCAAATTGAAAGGCGTCTTACATTAATGAAAAAGCACCATCAACTGTTTGGAATTTTGGAAGGAAATCAACTTGCAGCCAAGTTGCATCTTCTTCCATTAGAAATAAATATTGGTGATGAAATGTTTAAAATGGGAGGAATTGCAGGAGTAGCGACATACCCAGAGTATAGGCGGAGTGGGCATGTAAAAGAATTACTGAAGTATGTGCTACAAAAAATGAAACAAGATGGATTTAGTGTATCAATGTTACATCCATTTGCAGTTTCATTTTACAGAAAGTATGGATGGGAACTATTCGCAAACCGTTTAATCTGTTCCATGACGAAGAATGATTTAGTGATGCAAAAGCAGGTGAAAGGAAATGTAAAACGGTTTAATAAAGATTGTCATCCAAGTGAAATTGAAGCGGTATATGCAACATTTGCGAAACGTTTTGCTGGGATGCTAATTCGAAGTAAAGATTGGTGGATTCATGCACTTTATCATGATTTAACAGTAGCTGTTTATTATAATGAAGAAAATGAAGCTATTGGTTACATGTTTTACAAAATCAATGATTCAAAAATGACAGTAGAAGAACTTGTTCCGCTAAATCATGAGGCTAGAATTGGGCTTTGGAATTTTATTTGCCAGCATGATTCGATGATAAAAGAACTTAAGATGATACTAAGTGAAACTGAACCATTACTTTATACTTTACAAGAGCCTCGAGTGAAGACTGAAATTACTCCTTATTTTATGGCTCGAATCGTAGATGTGGAGCAGTTTTTAAATCAATATCCATTTGTTTGGAGTAATCAACAAAATAATGTCATTTTACATATTTCAGATTCATTTGCCCCGTGGAATAATGTGACGGTTCAATTACAGAATAAAGAAATAGTAATTGTTAATAAAGAAGAAACCGAAAAACAAAATAGTAGCGGAATCCATTTAAATATAAATGCGTTATCAACAATGTTATTTGGGTATAAGCGTCCATTAGAGTTATACGAAATGGACCATATTTTAGGGAGTGAGGAAGAAGTAAAAACACTTGAACAGTTGATTCCATTACATAGACCATTTATTTATGATTTCTTTTAAAATTTCAAATGAAAAGCACGATTTGAAAAGTGCTTTTTATTTTGTTGAAATAGAAAGATGATTAGATATACCTTTGGATGCCTAAGTATGTTATAGTAAGTGAAGTATGTATATAAAAGTATCGAAATTGGAGGAAACACATGATTACAGTTAGTAACGTAGGATTGCGCTTTGCGGACAGAAAATTATTTGATGATGTTAACATAAAATTCACACCAGGTAACTGCTACGGTTTAATCGGAGCAAACGGTGCTGGTAAATCAACATTTCTAAAGATTTTATCTGGAGAAATTGATCCATCAACAGGTGATGTAAACATCACGCCAGGTGAGCGTTTAGCAGTATTAAAACAGAACCACTTCGAATACGAAGAGTTTCCTGTATTAGAAACAGTAATTATGGGTCACACACGCCTTTACAAAGTAATGCAAGAAAAAAATGCAATTTACATGAAAGAAGATTTCAGTGATGAAGACGGTATGCGTGCTGCAGAACTTGAAGGTGAGTTTGCTGAGCTAAACGGTTGGGAAGCTGAATCTGAAGCTGCAATTCTTTTAAAAGGTCTAGGCATTGGAGAAGAAGTTCATGACAAAAAATTGTCAGAGTTAACAGGGGCAGAGAAAGTAAAAGTATTACTTGCTCAAGCATTATTCGGTCAACCTGACATTCTATTATTAGATGAGCCTACCAACCACTTAGACTTAAAAGCGATTCAATGGTTAGAGAACTTCTTAATGAACTTTGAAAATACAGTTATCGTTGTATCCCATGACCGTCACTTCTTAAATAAAGTATGTACGCACATGGCGGATCTTGATTTCGGTAAAATTCAATTGTACGTTGGTAACTATGACTTCTGGTATGAATCAAGCCAATTAGCATTAAAACTAACACAAGATGCAAATAAGAAAAAAGAAGAGAAAGTAAAAGAGTTACAAAACTTCATTGCACGCTTTAGTTCAAACGCGTCTAAAGCGAAGCAAGCGACTTCTCGTAAAAAATTATTAGATAAAATTACATTAGATGATATTAAACCATCATCACGCCGTTATCCATTCGTTGGCTTCACACCAGAGCGTGAAGTAGGAAATGACTTATTAACTGTTGAAGGTATTTCAAAAACGATTGATGGGGAAAAAGTGTTAGATAATGTGTACTTCACTTTATCTAAAGGTGATAAAGTTGCATTTATCGGTCGTAATGATATTGCRATGACAACATTATTTAAAATTCTTATGGGTGAAATGGAGCCAGATAGCGGTTCATTTAAGTGGGGCGTTACAACATCTCAAGCTTACTTCCCAAGAGATAACTCTAAGTACTTCGAGAACAGTGAATATAACTTAGTTGAATGGTTACGTCAGTTCTCTCCACAAGATGAAACAGAAAGTTTCTTGCGTGGCTTCTTAGGTCGTATGCTATTCTCTGGTGAAGAAGTAAAGAAAAATGTTTCTGTATTGTCAGGTGGAGAAAAAGTTCGTTGTATGCTTTCTAAAATGATGTTAAGCGGAGCGAACGTATTAACACTTGATGATCCAACGAACCACTTAGATCTTGAGTCTATCACAGCATTAAACAACGGCTTAATCGCATTTAAAGGAACATTACTATTTACATCTCACGACCATCAGTTCGTACAAACAATTGCAAACCGTATTATCGAAGTGACGCCAAACGGTGTAATCGATAAAGAAGCAACATACGATGAGTTCTTAGAAAATGTAGAACTTCAAAAACAAGTAGATGCAATGTATCAAGGAAAATAATCTGTAAAACAAAACCCTCGCACTTAGAATAGAGCGAGGGTTTTGTTTTTTTACTATATGTACATCAATTAAAAAACCGACATAAAACCCCTCTTTTTAGGTGGGGGAGAGCATCTGGCCATGCATAGAAGCGGTCAGGGCCTTTTTCTGCCACATGCGAAGTAAAAACAGAAAGAGCAAACGAGTGTAAGTTACTTTTTATTCTGCATAGCAGGGATTTATATATCGAAAAATTAAAATGATTTTATATATAAAAAACGCGTACAATTTTGTCAATATTCATGAAACTATGTTGAAAAGAAGTTACATATAATGAAAAATTACATGTCTTTCCAAACGGAATCGGCCTGTTCAGATTAAATATATTCTTTTTCGTGCCACAAAGCTAATGTTAAATGAACAGGAGAAATAATGGAATTAAATGTTGTTTATAGAAATTAATCACAAAAAATTATGTATGTAAATTATAATTTTTTACATATAAAGGAGGCAGTAAGAAGAAATTTTCTCAGAATGAATAAATTAGCAGCAACAAATTCAATTGGTAATTCTGGAAATAAGAATGTTTGCGAAGTGAAGAATAAAAGTTTATAGTGGGGATTGTCCTAGTAACCGGACGGATTTTTAGAAAGTTAGATAGAAATAAAAAATGTTACAAATGCATTTTATTAAATATATATCAAGGTCAAAAATGTTTGGTAAGAAATAGTTGAATAAATATAGACTTCAACTTATAATTACTAATATTCTTCATATGGTTTAAGAAAAGAACGAGCTGTATGAAGAAGTAAACATAGAGATGGACTTATCAAAAAATAAGCCTTGGATGATTAAAAGAGGTGGAGAGATGAAACAATTATTATTAAAGAGCAAGCGTGTGTTAAGTAATCATTTTGGGTTCTTTATTTTTGCAGTTGTTTTATTCTGGTTAAAAACATATGCAGCATATGTTACAGAATTCGACTTAGGAATATCGAACACAATCCAAAAATTCTTGCTATTTTTTAACCCGCTAAGCTCAGCTGTCCTATTTTTAGGACTTGCATTATTTGCAAAAGGGAAACGATCTTATATTTGGTTAATTATTATTAATTTGTTACTGTCAGTTATCTTATACTCAAACGTAGTATATTATCGCTTTTTCAGCGATTTTATTACGTTCCCGACATTAACACAAACGAATAACTTTGGAGATTTAGGTGGTAGTATTTTAGCGTTATTACATCTATATGATCCATTATATTTCTTAGACACAATTATCTTGCTTGTGTTGGTAATAACAAAGTTTGCAGATCCAAAACCAATTCGTGTTGCAAAACATAAATTGTCACTTGTATTTATTACAGGAATTTTGATTTTTAGCATCAACTTAGGTTTAGCAGAATCTGATCGTCCTGAATTACTAACAAGAACGTTTGACCGCAACTACATTGTGAAATACTTAGGTGCGTACAACTATACAATTTATGATGGCATCCAAAGTATGAAAGCATCGACAGAACGTGCTTTAGCGGATGGAGATAGCATGACAGGTGTAAGAAACTATATTACATCGAACTATGCAAGCCCTAACCCAGAGTATTTTGGTAAGGGGAAAGGTATGAACGTTATCTATATTCATTTAGAGTCGTTCCAAAACTTTTTAATTAATTACAAGTTGAACGGACAAGAAGTTACACCGTTCTTAAATTCATTTACACATGATGCAAATACACTGTATTTTGATAACTTCTTCCATCAAACAGGACAAGGTAAAACATCTGATGCGGAGTTTATGTTAGAGAACTCACTATTCGGTTTACCACAAGGGTCTGTATTTACAAACAAAGCTCATAATACGTATCAAGCAGCACCAGCTATTTTAGGACAGCAGGGCTATACATCTGCGGTGTTCCATGGTAACTATAAAACATTCTGGAACCGTGATGATATTTATAAATCATTTGGATTTAATAAATTCTTTGATGCATCATATTATGATATGAATGAAAAAGATGTTGTAAACTATGGTCTGAAAGATAAACCATTCTTTAATGAGTCTATTCCAATGTTACAAACATTAAAACAACCGTTCTATGCGAAGTTTATTACGTTATCAAATCACTTCCCTTATCCAATTAATAAGGATGAAGCGACAATTGAACCAGCAAAAACTGGTGATTCATCTGTAGATACGTATTTCCAAACAGCACGTTATTTAGATGAATCTGTAAAAAGCTTTATGGATTACTTGAAGCAATCTGGTTTATATGACAATTCGATCATTGTAATGTATGGAGACCATTATGGTATTTCAGATAATCATAATGCAGCGATGTCACAAATCATGGGTAAAGAAATTAATTCATTTGAAAATGCACAATTACAACGTGTACCTTTAATCATTCATGTTCCAGGAATGAAGGGCGGAGTTCAACACCAATATGGCGGAGAAATCGATGTTCTTCCAACGCTGTTACATTTACTAGGTACCGATACAAAGAATTATATCCAATTTGGTACAGATTTATTATCACCAGAGCATCAACAAGTTGTTTCTTTCCGTAATGGTAACTATGTAAGTCCGGCCGTTACTGCGCTTAATGGAAAGTATTATGACACAACCACTGGAAAACCAGTAGAAGTAACGGATGAAATCAAACAAAATGAAAAAATGGTTCAACAGAAACTTAAATTCTCTGATGAAGTTGTAAACGGAGATTTATTACGATTCTACACACCAGAAGGATTTACACCAGTAGATCGTTCGAAATATAACTATAATCATCGTGATAAAAATAAGACGAAAGTAAAAACTACGCAAGAAGGTTAAACGTAATAAAATAAATCAACGTTAGTCTCCTTATAAGGATAAATATCCTTGTGAGGAGGCTTTTTTATTTTGGAGACATGTGGTAATTTCACATACCGTATTGATAAAGTATAATGAATGTATGAAAAGAGTACAATTATCGCACACTACAGAAACGATAATTTGGACTTAATTTTATGGGAGATACAAGATACTATATTAGTAGAAAATGATTGAAACAATCTAATTTTGCAAAGTTAGTATCTATACTTGTAAAATTAATAACTTCTATTTTCTAAACAAATAAAAATAAAAAAAGACTTGATTTTCCTATAAAGAAAATCAAGTCTTTTTTATTACATACGTTTATCATGCCAGAAGTTTAATGGGAAATGTTCATCTTCTTGATAACTTTCCAGTTCATAACCTTTTTCTTTTAGGCCTTTAATGATTCCAGGCACAGCTTTTACTGATTGTGGGTGAATATCATGCATTAACACGACCTCGATTGGATTTGTAGCACCAGCAAGAACATTTTGTACAATTTGCGCTGAGGCAGAATCTACTGGCACTTTATTATATTTCCAGTCTAAAGAGTCAATTGTCCAGTCCCAAACTTTAAAACCACCTTCAACAACTTTATTGCGGAGCGTTTCATTCAATCCTGGCATTGAGCCATATGGTGGACGTGTTAAGATAGGGGATTTTCCGATAATCCCAGCAATTAAACTTTGATCTTCTTTCATTTCATCCACATAATGTCCTTCAGTATATAGCTTTTTGTAGTTATGTGTCATACTGTGCATACCAACATAATGTCCTTCGGCTAATTCTTGTTTCACAAGATCTGGAAATGCTTTAACGTTTGCTCCAATTAGGAAAAATGTAGCTTTCGCATCTTCTTTTTTCAACATTTCTAATAGCTCAGCAGTGTACTTTCCAGGACCATCGTCAAATGTTAAGTAAGCAACTTTTCTAACTTGCCCGTTATATTGTTTTGGGGCTTCTTTCGGAGCTAGAGCAGTTTGAATTTCACTTACAAGTTGAACAGATTTTGTTTCATCTTCCGTACTTGCCCGAGCAATATGAGTTGGACCGTACATTGCTTCGTATAAAAATAATACCCCGACGCAAATAAACAATGCTCTCTTTACTAAGGTTGTCATTCGAATTCCATTGTGCATAATTTTCCTTCTCTCTATAATAGTTCTACTCTACTATATTAGCAATTTTAGGTAGGTAAATGCAAAAAAAGATTTTTACAAGTACAAAAAAGTTTGTAAAAAAGTATGCAAGATTTTGTTGTTTTTACTGTGATAAACATTCTTGTTTAGCAGGTTTTTTAAAATGAGAAGAGAAATGAATAAAAACAGCATATGGATTAAAAGAATCTAAAACCCCATAAATTCACATGTGTATTTTTAAAATAAAAAAGGTGTGATAAAAGTGAAAAAAATAGCTTGTTTACATGCCCATCATTCAAATATTGAATATATAGAAAGAGCATTTGAAGTATTGGAGATAGAATTAATTCATTTTGTGGATCCCATCTTGTCGAGGAGGATAGAAAGTGATAAGGGGTTTGGAAGGGCTCAAGCTCAAAATAAGTTGAAAAATCAGCTGAAATGGATAGCAGAAAGTAATATAGATGCAGTTTTAATTACATGTACCAGTTATATCACGCTAATACAGAAGGAAGAGTTTTCAATTACAAAACCTATAATAAAAATTGACGAACCATTCTTTGAAATGCTTTGTAATGTTCAAGGGCCGCAAACAATATTATTTACAAATCCTAGTACTGCCCCTGGGACTGTAGAACGTCTGAATCGATTTGCACAGCAAAAACAGAAATCTATAGATATTAAAGTATTGATAATAGAAGATACTTTTGAATTAATTATAAGTGATTCTTGTTTTTTAGGTTTATTTAATTTCACATACCGTATTTGAAAATAAAAACTAGGAAAATAATAAATAATGTCGAATATATCGTAAGTGTGTATTTAAGGCAAGGAGAAATAACATAAAAACGAGGTGCCCAAATGATATTAGAAGAAATCATGCATCAGCTTGAGGAATGTGGAACAGAACAAAATCGTAAAACATATAAAAACCATGGGGCAAAAGAGCCACTATTCGGTGTTAGTTTTGCAAACTTAAAACAATTAAAGAAGAAAATCAAAAAAGATCATGAATTAGCCATGTCATTATGGGAAACAAAAAATATGGATGCAATGACATTAGCTACAATGATTGTTGATCCAAAAAAATTCACGTCAGAGCAGTTGGATGAATGGGTACAAGAGGTTGATTATTATTGTTTGATGGATGTACTCATGTCAGCTGTAAGTTCGTCTCCAATTGCAATAGAGAAATTGAAAAAGTGGACAGCATCTCAAGATGAATGGATTGGTAGAGCGGGTTGGTCTTTACTCGCTAATGTTGCTATAAAGGATAAATCGTTAGAAGATGAATTTTTCCTACCATTTTTAAAAGAAATTAAGGTTCATATACATACTGAAAAAAATCGAAAAAAAGAAACAATGAATAGTGCACTTATTGCGATTGGAATTCGAAATGATGAGCTTGAGCAAAAAGCAATCACAATTGCACGTGAAATTGGAAAGGTTGATGTTGATCATGGTGCCACTTCATGTAAAACACCTGAAGCAGAGGCATATATTATAAAAGCACGGGATAGAGAAAGAAATAAAAAAAGAAAATGAAAGAAGGAGAACAGCATGAAAGCAATTGACGCTGCACAAAAAATTATTGAATCACACTTTCCACATTGTGACGTCGCTTTATTAGGAGGAAGTATTGCAAGGGGAGAAGCAACCAAAACATCTGACCTTGATATTGTAATATTTGATGGAAGTCTATCTAATTGTTATCGTGAATCTTTTTTTAGCAATGGTTGGCCAGTTGAAGTGTTTGTACATACTTTTGAAACATATAAAGAATATTTTAAAAGTGACTGCAAGCGTGGGAGACCTAGTTTACCACAATTAGTTTCGGAAGGGATTATTTTAAAAGGGGAGGAAGGAATTGTAACTAGCTTAAAACTGGAAGCACGACAATTATTAGATAAAGGTCCTGAAAAGTGGACAGAAGAACTTATCAGACAGAAGCGTTACTTTATTACGGATGCACTAGACGATTTTATTGGTGCGACAAAGAGGGAAGAAGAATTGTTTATTGCTAATCTTTTGGCTGATTTAGTTCATGAATTTGTACTTCGAGTAAATGGACAATGGGTTGGCAATTCTAAATGGTTTATTAGGGTGTTAAGGAAATATGATACATCATTTGCAGAAGAGTTTGTTGCAGCTTTTGATCAATTTTATAGAACTGGGGAGAAGAAGAAACTGATTGCCTTTGTCGAGGGCACTTTAGAAAACTATGGAGGCAGGTTGTTTGAAGGGTTTTCTATAGGGAAATAAAAGGGAGATGGAAAAATGAATGTACCAATTATTGTATTAAGAGAACTTTCATTAGACGATGTAGAAGATCGATATCAATGGTCATTAGATAAAGAAGTAACAAAACATTTAGTTGTACCTGATCAATATCCACCGTTTACACGTGATGAGACAAAAAGATGGATTGGGATGTGTCTGAATCGAGAAAATGGGTATGAACAACGAGCTATTGTTACTAGAGATGGTGTGCATATTGGCTGGGTCGATTTAAAAAACTTTGATACAACGAATAAAAATGCTGAATTAGGAATTGCAATTGGGAACAAAGAATATTGGGGGCGAAGATATGGTATTGCGGCGCTATACAGCATATTACAAATTGGATTTTATGAATTTGGTCTAGAGAAAGTGTGGCTACGTGTTGATGCGGATAACATAAAAGCGATAAAAAGTTATGAAAAGGCTGGGTTTGTTTGTGAAGGAATCATGAGAAATGATAGATTACGAGAAGGTGCATTTATTAATCGTTATCGTTTTAGTATGTTGAAAGAAGAATATGAAATTATTAATAAAAAAGTTTTGAACATATAATATTATTATGTAAACAAAAATGGATTAAGTTTAGAAATTTACTGATGAGAGGATGCATACAAATGATTCGAGTTTTATCAGACTTAGATGCAGTACAATATTGGAACTTACGCTTACAAGCACTACAAATGAATCCAGAAGCATTCGTGACAACTTATGAAGAAGCGATGCAAAAAGAAAACCCTGTTGAGGAAGTTGTTCGAAATTTAAATTCAAAAACTAGTTACACATTCGGTGCTTTTAATGAAGAGAATCAACTAATGGGTGTAGTAACGTTACTAACGGAACAAAAAGCAGCATATAAGCATAAGGGACATCTTGTTGCCATGTATGTAGATCATCAAAGTAGAGGGAAAGGCTTAGCAAAATGCTTAATTCGAGCGTTAATTGAAAAGGCAAGAGAACTAAAAATAGAGCAAATTAGTTTAGGGGTTGTTTCAGATAATGAAGCAGCAAAAAAATTGTATCAATCAATAGGTTTTACAACGTATGGGATAGAAAAAAGGGCACTAAAAATAAATGGCATATATCGCGATGACGAACATATGGTTTTATTTCTCTAAAAATATATCCAAAAGGAGTATCTGATGTTTAAAAACAAGAAGCGTATTGTTTTGTTTATTGCGTTAATTGTTTTTATTGCTAGTGTACTGTACCAAGCTATTTGTGTAAATAATTATACGGAAGTACCTGGTAAGATAATTGAAGTTAACAATCATGATATGCACATTTTCGCAACAGGAAAACGTGAAGATAAACCAGTATATGAAAATTGGGAGAAAACGCAGAATGAACTGTTAAAAATATCTTCAAGAACGGAACAGATTATATTTCCAAATACAAAGCATTATATTCATCATGAAAAGGCAAATGGGATCAATGAAAGRATTAAGAGTTGGAAAGGAGAATTGCAGTGAAAGATTTATATGTAGAAAGGGATATGAACCCTCACGTTGCAGTGTTATATGCTACTGTAAGTGATACATTCAAAAGATTAAGAGGATTAGTAAAGGATGTAGGTAAAGAAGAACTACATTACAAAGGTTCTTCTAATGATGAAAATAACATTGGGCAGATTCTACAACATCTAGCGGTTGTAGATTTACATTGGGTATATCGTTTGAAAGGTGCGCAAGTTCCACTATCATTACAAGAAAAATATGGTCCTATGCTTGATGAAAAAGGAGAATTACCTAATACAACAAAAGGTTCTTTACGAGAAATCATGCGAGATTATGAAGATGTTCAAAATATGTTTTATGACGAATGTATGAAGCTAACAGAAGCAGACTTAACACGAGAAGTATATTATGAAGATGGTGAAACTGCTACGATTAGGTGGGGAATCTGGCATATAGCTGATCATAATCGGTATCATCAAGCTCATATAAGTCGATTGCGGAAATTGTACCGATATGATTCTAGATAAATGTACAAAGATACCATTTGTAGTATGAAATTTATGAATTTTATTTCAAATTAACCGTGTTCTGTTATATAGTAGAAGAAAAAATGTATAAGGGGTTTTAGGATGAAAGCAATTGCAACGGGGGTATTGGCATCGTTTTTCTTTGCCTTTACATTTATTTTAAACCGTGCGATGGATTTACAAGGCGGAAGCTGGATTTGGAGTGCATCGTTACGATATTACTTTATGGTCCCGTTACTTGTCATTATTGTCATGTATAGAGGGAACTTAAAGCAACTCTTTCAATATATGAAAAGTAATCCGAAAGAGTGGTTGTTATGGAGTATTGTTGGCTTCGGTCTTTTTTACGCACCGCTTAGTTTTGCAGGTGCATTTGGACCAGGATGGCTCGTTGCCTCAACATGGCAAATTACAATGCTWGCAGGGATTTTATTAACTCCATTATTTGCAACAAATTCGCTACATATAAAAATTCCAATGAAAGAATTGATGATGTCTGCTGTCATATTATTAGGTGTGCTTTTTATGCAAGTAGAACATGCTTCTTCTTTAGGGATTCGTGAAACCGTTTTATGTGTGGTGCCCGTAATTGTAGCAGCATTTGCCTACCCGCTTGGAAATCGAAAAATGATGCAAGTATGTAAAGGAGAGTTAGATGTTTTTCAACGAGTTCTTGGAATGACACTCGCAAGTTTACCATTTTGGTTTTTGTTATCAGGCTATGAGGTTTCTACAAATGGATTACCAGCAAGTGACCAAGTTTTTCAATGCTTCATCGTAGCAATTAGTTCTGGTTTAATTGCGACTGTATTATTTTTCTTTGCAACAGATCTTGTAAAGGATGATCCGCAGAAATTGGCAACAGTAGAAGCAACGCAGTCAGGTGAAGTTTTATTTGCATTACTCGGAGAATTAGTCTGGCTATCTGCTCCATTTCCATCATCATTATCATGGATTGGAATGAGTTTAGTTGTTGTAGGAATGATTCTGCATAGTTATGTTGCAGTTGTTATGAAAAAGGAAGAAAAGATAACAGCATAAAAAGTGAAAGATAGAAAAGGAATGGATTCGTAATTATAAGGGTCTGTTCCTTTTTGTTTCGTTTAAAAAATATGAATTGATGGAAACTAAAATTATATATTTTATCCACGTATGAAACTATTTTGATAAAATTATAATATAGTTGTTAGTAAAGGARGCAGATTTTTAAGTTTTGGTCGATAAGAAGCAGTGACTTTACAAGCAATGGATTACTCTAAAGGGAGAGACATGAATGATGAATATGGAAAAAGATATGAACTTAACAGATAATAACAAGGATAATACCGTTACGTTATATATTACTAGACATGGAAAAACAATGTTAAACACTAGTGAACGTGTACAAGGCTGGGCAGATTCTCCATTAGTAGAGAAGGGCATTGAAATAGCGAAGGGTTTAGGGAATGGACTACAAGATATACCTTTTGTTGATGCGTATAGTAGTGATAGTGGTCGTGCAATTGAAACTGTTAACTTAGTATTAAAGTATAGTGGACAATCAAAGTTAAAATTTGAACAACGGAAAGATTTACGTGAATTGAATTTTGGGATTTTTGAAGGCGATAAGATTGAAAATATGTGGAAGGCTATGCAAGATACTGCTGGTGTTAAAGCAGTATCTGAATTAATGAAGTTCTCTATTAAAGAAATTACGAATTTCATTGCGGAAGCAGACGCTACGAAACAAGCTGAAAATTGGGAAGTATTTTCAATTCGTATAAAAAAAGAAATCGATAAAATTAGTGAAGACACCGCTAAAAGTGGAGGAGGTAACGTTTTAGTCGTATCTCATGGACTGATGATCACTGCATTAGTAGAAATGCTTGATAGTAGTAAAACAAAAATGGGAGTAGAAAATGCAAGTGTAACTAAAATTCTCTATAAAGATGGGGCATATAAAGTCGAGTCTGTTGGTGAGTCTGTTGGTG